>JBCDGX010000441.1:0-5473 GCA_038750805.1 Myxococcota bacterium | reverse complement strand
CTCGCGCAGCCGGGCCCCGTAGCCGATGTCCGGGTGAAGCACGGCCAGGCGCCGCGCCCCGCGCGCGGCGGCCCCGCGCACGAGCTCGGCGGCCTCTTCGGCGGGCGAAGGGAAGGCGCGAAAGAGCATCGCGCCCTCGCGGCCCGTCTCGGCGCCCGGGTGGAGCGCGAGGAGGGGGACGCCCAGCTCGGCCGCGCGCGCGGCGGCGGCCTCCGCGGCGGTCCCGTTGATGGGCCCGACGATGGCGACGACCTGGTGGAGGGTCACGAGGTCCTCGACGGCGCTCGCCGCCCCCTCGGCCTCGCCGGCGCTGTCGCGGAAGTGCAGGCGGAAGGCGTCCGGGGCCGGCGGCCCGCTCGGCGGCACGCCCGCGGCCACCATCATGCCCTGACGCGCCGCCCGGCCCACCTCGCGGCCGCGGCCGCTGAGCGGCAGCACGGCCCCGATGGCCCGGGCGTCCGTCGCGCCGCTCCGCTCGGCACGGAGCACCATCTCGCCGAGGTCGTCGTCCCCGGCGAGGCCGCGCTCGCGAAGCGCGGTGGCCAACGCCAGGGCCTGCGCGCGCTCGCCGCGCTGGATGGCGACGCGGAGCGCGTGGGGCGCCACCAGGGCCCAGGCGACGCCGTCCCGCGGGAGCTCGGGCTCGAGCGCGAGCGCCGTGGCGTCGTCGAGGGTGGGGACGAGGGCTTCGAGGCGCTGCCGCGCGTCGCGCCGGTCACGCTCGGCGACCGGCGCGCTGGCGAGGCGATCCCAGGCGATCACGGCGGCGGCCGGCTCGCCGAGGGCGTCCGCGGCCGCGGCGAGCGTGTGGAGAAGCGTCGCCGTCTCGTCCGGGTCCACCGTGCGCCCGAGGAAGGGCGTGAGCGTGCGCGTCGCGGCGGCGTGCTCGCCGAGGAGGTGGAGCGCGACGCCGTCGTAGAAGCGCGCGCGCTCGGCCACGCCCGCGTCGGGGTGGTCGGCGAGCGGGGCGAGGAGCGTCCGGGCTTCGGCGGCCTCCCCGTCGGCGAGCCTCAGCCGGGCCAGCTCGAGCTGGGCGATGGCGGCGAGGGGGTCGTCCGGGTGCTCGCCGAGGAACTCCCGGAAGCCTGCCTCCGATGCTTCCGTCTCGCCGGCCTCGGCCAGGCGCCGGGCCTCCTCGAGGTCCGCCTCGGCGTCCGGGTCGTCGCTCGTCACCAGCGGGAGCTCGAGCGTCGAGGGCGCGCGCCGCGGGCAGCCCGAGGACGCGAGGGCGAGCGCCCAGGCGAGAAGCACGGGGACGCCCCAGCCCGGTGCGCGCGAGGCCGTCGCGCGCGCGGGGAGGAGCGGGGCGTTCACGAGTCCCGCGACCATGGGATCCCCGTGCCATCGCGCGGCGACATCAGCAAGTTCCGTGCGTGCTTCGGCGCTGCCCGGGAGCTATGCCCGCGCCATGGCTGTCACGCCCGAAGAGCGCCGCGCCGAGCTCGCCCGGGCCCGCGAGCGGCGGAGCGTCGAGCTGATCGAGCGCGAGGCCCTGAGCCCCGGGGTCGCGCGCTTTCGCTTCGCCCTCCGTGAGGGCGAGGCCCTGCATCATGCGCCGGGGCAGTACGTGAACGTGTACCTCCCCGGGGCCGAGGGCGAGGAGCTCAGCCGCAGCTACTCGCTCGCGGCGGGGCCTGCCCCCGGCGGCGACGTCTTCGAGCTCGGGGTCACGCGCGTCGAGGGAGGCGCGGGGTCGACGGCGCTCCACGGCCTCGAGGTGGGGGATCGGGTGGTCGTGGACGGTCCCTGGGGCGTCTTCACGCACGAGCGGGCGCCGGCGGACGCGCCCCGGCTCTACGTCGCGACGGGGACCGGGCTGACGCCGATCCGCGCGATGCTCGAGCGGGACCTCGCGACGGTCGGGGGGCCGCCCATCACGCTCCTCTTCGGCTGCCGTCGCGCCGAGGACCAGCTCTGGCAGGACCAATGGGAGGCGGCCGCGGCCCGCGACCCGCGCTTCCGCTACGAGGTCACCTTGAGCCGGCCCGACGCGGCGTGGGAGGGGCGCAGCGGCTACGTGCAGACGCACCTCGACGAGGTGCTCGGCCGCCTCGAGGGCACGCCCCACGCCTTCATCTGCGGCATGCGCCGGATGATCGACGCGGTGCGCGGGCAGCTGAAGGAAGCGCACGGCTTCGACCGCAAGCGCATCCACACCGAGCGCTACGATTGAGCCTCGGCCTCAGCGGCGGATGGTGAAGCGGATGTGCTCGCGCGCGGCGCGCTGGTTCCCCGGGAACTCGTAGCGCCGGACGATGGGCTCCACGCAGCGCTGGAACTCCTCCGGGTCCACGTGCACCAGGGAGACGAGCCCGTCGCCCTCGAGGACCAGCACCACGCGCGCGCTGGTCTGCGCCGAGCGCCGGAGGCATTCCGTGAGCTCCGCGTAGGCCGGCTCGAGGATGCGCTCGACCATGGGCAGGGTCACGTGCATGGGGAGCTCGTAGTCGCCCCCGTCGTCGGTGGGCGGCGGCGGCGCCTGCTCGGCCTGCGCGGCGTCGGCTTCGAGCGCGGCCTCCAGATCGCGCACCACGAGCGCGAGCCGGTCGTTCGTCGTGGGCGCCGTGAAGGGGTCCTCCAGCACGCCCTCGAGGAGCGTGAGCGTGCCCTCGGGGTCGACCTCCGCGAGCGTCTCCGCCGTCAGCCCGAGCGTCTCGACGAGGTCGGGGTCCGGATCCTCCGCGTGGTAGAGCTGGAGGAGCTCGGCCAGGGGCTCCCGGGCCTCCGCGGGCCCGAGGCCCCGGAGCGCGCGCACCAGCGCCGGAAGGTCCGCCAGCGCCGTCGATGGCGCGCCGAGGTGCGCGATGAGGTCCGGCACCACGCTGGCCTCCTCCATGGCCAGCGCCGCGTCGGCGAGGGGGCCGACGGGCGGCGCTGCCACGCCGTCGAGGAAGGAGGCACGCCGGCCGAGCGCGGCGCGCACCGGGGCGGGTCCCGAGCGGCGCCGCGCGAGGGCCCCGCAGGCTTCGCGGCGCAGGCTACGCGGCGCCTCCGCGTCCGAGCAGAGCCCGATCAGCTCCTCGGTGACCGCATCGCCCTCGATCTCCCCGAGCAGGTGCACCGCGAGGATGCGCGCCGGGACGAGCCGGGCATCGCTCATGCGCGCGGCGGCCGAGAGCTGCGCGACGCCGCTGGCGGCCGTGCCCTCCGGCGTCCCGCTCGGGGCGAAGCCGGCGGGGCGGAAGCGCACGGCCAGAGGCACGGTTCCCTCGCCGCCGCCGGGGACCTGAGTCCGCCAGCGCACGCGGCCGTCGTCCGCGCCGAGGAAGAGGAGCGTTCCCTCTTCGTCCGCGAGGAACACGCCGCCGTGCTGCGCCTCCACGCCGACCACGTCGTGGTCGTGCACGTAGGCCCAGCGCGCCGCGTCGGTCTCCGGGTCGAGGGCGAAGGCCATGCGGTAGTAGACGACGTAGAGCTGGTCGTCGCCGAGGCCGATGGCGTCCTCGCCGCGGCTCTCGGGCATCCACGCGAGGCGGACGCGGTGCACCGCGCTGTCCGGCCCGGGCGCCGGCCGGTAGGGGTCCACGAGCAGGCTCGGCGTTCCCGGCAGCTCGCGCGTCGTGGGCTCGTAATGCGTCGTCGCGTCCCGGCGTCCGCCGCCGATGCGCCCGTCGAAGCGGAAGAGCCCCATCTGGCCGAGGAAGACCTCCTCGCCGAGGCGTCGCGCGTGCCCCACCACCGCGTCCTCGAAGCGCACGCGGGCGATCTCCTCGCCGCCGGTGTCGATGACGCTCACGTTCTGGGTCGCCCAGGGCGCGAAGACCATGCCGCCCGCGACCGTGGGCGCGCCGAGCGCGTAGCCGACCCGGCGCTCCCAGCGGACGCCGCCCGCGTCCACGAGCGCGAGGCGCGCCCGGGCGTCCACGCCGCCGCCGGTGGTGAGCGCGAGCGCCGCGAGCCGGCCCTCGCCACCGGCCCCCGCGAGGTGCATCGCCTCGTCCTCGAGCACGGCCACCTCGGTGCCGTCCCGGAGGCGCCGGACGACCACGCCGCGGCGCTCGTGGAGCACGACGTAATCGCCGGCCACGTGCGGCGCGGACACGGGCACGCCCTCGAGGGGCGCGTCGAAGAGGGTGCGCCCGTTCGCGAGGTCCACGGCGAAGACCCGGTGCGGGCTCGCCGTGACGCCGACGGCCACGGCCTCCTCGTTCGGGGCCTCCGCCCGCCGGAGCCGCGCGAGCACGTCGGCGACGTCCCCGTCGCGATTGTCCGGGAAGAGGGGCGAGAAGGCCTCCCCGCGGGGGCCCGCGCAGGCGACGAGGCCAAGGACGAGCCAGGCGACGCGTACGCTCATCCGCCGATCGCCTCCGCCGCGGTCCGGGCGGCCCGGGCGATGGGCGCGTCGCCGAAGAGCAGGACGAGCTCCTCGAGGTAGCGCTTCGCGTCGATGCTGCCCACGGCGCCGACGGCCTCCACGATCTCGAGCTTCGTCGCGTTGGGCAGGTCGCGGCGCGCGAGCATCTCGGTCAGGCCCGGCGTGAGTACGGAGAGGGGAAGGCGCCGGAGGTAGCCGAGGTAGCGGGCCACGTCGGGAGCGCGGACGAGCTGGCCGAGCGACGCGCTGGCCTCGTAGAGGCCGCGCTCGAGGGCGCGGAAGAGGTCCGGGGTCGCCCGCCGGTCGCCGACGCGTCCCAGCGCCAGCGCCGCGGTCGCCCGAACGTTCGGGTCCGGATCGTCGAGCGCGGCCCGGAGCGCGGGACCGGCGCGGCGAGCCTCGACCTCGGCGACGGCCGCGGCCGCGGCGGCGCGCACCTCCGCCGAGCGATGGCGGAGGAGCATCTCGAGCACCGGGCCGGCCGACGCGTGCCCGATGAGCTCGAGGGCCTCGATGGCGGGCACCACGAGCGGAGGGGGAAGGCCGCGGCGAATGCGCCGGGCGATGGGTTGAACGGCTGCCCGGCTCCGGCTGGCCGCCAGATCCTCGAGGGCCGCCCGGATGGCGTCGGCGTCGTCGGCGTCCAGGTCGGCGACCATCACGTCGAAGATCGGCCGGTCCTGAGCGCGCGCGCTGCTCCCGGCCTGGAGCAGGAACACCAGGCCGAGGATCGCACACCCTCCGCAGAGAGTGCCGCTCGCCCGTCGCTGCCGCATGCCGAACGCGATACGCTCGCCCGCCCGGGCGTCGCAAGCCAAGTGCGCCCGGGATGGCACGAGATGCGCATGATTGTCACTCGAAGGGCGTTTGGTCGGACGTTCGTGGCGCTGGCCTTCGGGCTTTGGGGTGCGTTGGCGGGCGAGATCTCGTTCGCGGCCACGGTAGTCGCCGCTCTCACCTACGGCATTGTGGTGGACGATACGGTGCACGTCCTCGCCCGCTTCCGGCGGCTGCGCAAAGCGGGCGTTGATGCCATCGAAGCGGTGCGCGACACCTACGCCACGGTGGGTCTCGCGATTGTGGTGACCTCGTTGGCATTGGCGATCTCGTTCCTGCCGTTCGCCCTCTCCGGCTTCCTGGTGAACCGCCATTTCGGCG
>JBCDGX010000440.1:0-5495 GCA_038750805.1 Myxococcota bacterium | reverse complement strand
CGAGAGCACGCCCGGAAGCCCGGCCCCCGGGTGCGTCCCGGCGCCGACGAGGTAGAGGTTCTCGATGTCCTCGCTCCGGTTCGAGGGCCGGAAGCTCGCGCTCTGGAAGAGCGTCGGCTGGAGCCCGAAGGCCGCGCCACGGAACGAGAGGTAATCGTCGAGGAAGCCCTTCGGGTGCAGCGTGAGCGACGCCGTGAGGTTCTCCTGGAGGTCCGGCATGAGCGTCCGCTCGAGGTAGGACTCGACGGCCTTCCGGTAGGGCTCGTTCATGCGCTCCCAGTCGACGCCGCTCTCGAGGTGCGGCACGGGCGAGAGCACGTAGAAGCTGTCCCGGCCCTCCGGCGCCATGCTCGGATCCGTCTTCGTCGGCCGGTGCAGGTAGAGGCTGAAGTCCTGGCTGAGCACCTTCCGGTCGAAGATGTCCGCGAGGAGCTCCTTGTAGCGCGGGCCCATGAGGATCGTGTGATGCTCGATGTGCTCGTACTTCTTCTTGGTGCCGAAGTACCAAACGAAGAGGGACATCGAGAACTTCGAGCGCTCGACGCGCGCGTCGGTCCAGGTCTTCTTGTACTTCGCCGGGATCAGGTTCTTGTAGAGCCAGGCCGAGTCGGCGTTCGACACGACCAGGTCCGCGTCGATGGTCTCCCCGCTCGCGAGGCGGACGCCGTGGGCGCGACCGGTCTTACCCTCGGTCCGCGTGTCCGTGACCAGGACCTCCTCGACGGTCTCGCCGAGGCGGATCGTCCCGCCGAGGTGGTTCTCGATGAGCCCGACGAGCCCCTTCACGAGCGCGCCGGTGCCGCCGCGCGGGTAGTGCACGCCCCACTTCCGCTCGAGGTAGGCGATGAGCGTGTAGATGCTCGTCGTGTTGTACGGGTTTCCGCCGACCAGCAGCGGGTGGAAGCTCAGCACCTGGCGGAGCTTCTCGTTCTTCACGTACTTCGAGACCAGCTGGTGCACGGTCCGCCAGCTCTCGAGGCGGATCATCGCCGGGGCGACGCGCGCCATGTCCATGGGCCCCTCGAAGGGCACGTGGCCGAGCTTCTCGAAGCCCGTGTCGAAGATGCGCTTGCTCTTCTTGACGAAGGCCTCGTAGCCGGGGAGGTCCTTCGGCGCGAGCTTCAGCACCTCGCGGCGCATGGCCTCGGGGTCGCCCGAGTAGTCGAAGATGCCGCCGTCGTCGAAGCGGATCCGATAGAAGGGCGTGACCGGGAGCATCTCCAGGTCGTCGCTCATCTGGCGGCCGCAGAGCGTCCAGAGCTCTTCGAAGAGGAAGGGCGCCGTGACCACCGTCGGGCCGGCGTCGAAGACGTGGCCGTTCTGCTCGAAGACGCGCGCTCGGCCGCCCGGCTGCGTGAGCCGGTCGACGACCGTGACCCGGTAGCCGCGCACGCCGAGGCGCACCGCCGCGGCCAGTCCGCCGAAGCCGGCGCCGACGACCACGGCGTGGGGCGCGTCACCCCCCGCGATGGTGGGCGTGCGGCCTTCGTTGAGCTGTCCCTTGGGGAGCAGGCGGTCGGGAGAGAGGGAGTCGATGACGGTCATGGGGAGTACGAATTGTAGGAACGCGATACCCGGTTGCCCGCGAAGGGCCGCATCGGGGTCGCCCCATTCTCCCATGCATTAGCCGAAAAAAGGACGCGCGCCCGGGCGCTCGAGGCCTCCGGGCGCGCGCTGGGGTGGTGTGGTGGATGGAATGCGGGGTGGGCGAAACCGCGGCCTCGCGACACCCTGCGTCCAGGTTAGTGTCCGATCCTTTCTAGACAACCATGTGTGCTCCCGAACCGGGGGGCCTCGATCGGCGAGGAACCGCAAGGAAAGTCGGGGGATGCCGTAATCTTCCTCAGGCTCAGGCGACTGGTTGACGGTCCCTTGGGTAAAGTCTAGACAGGACCTGGTCAGCGTGTACTACCGTCCCTATCTTCAGACTCACCCGGCGCGTTCGGCGCCGCCGCGGGGGTGCACATGAGCGAGGACGTAAAAGATTCGCCGCGCTACCGCGTGGGCATGGTCGCGCGCCTCACGGGCCTCTCCACCCACACGCTCCGCATGTGGGAGAAGCGGCACCAGGCCGTGGTGCCGGCGCGTACGCCGGCCGGCGGACGGCTCTACTCCGACGCGGACGTCGAGCGGCTCATGCTGCTCAAGCGCCTCGTCGACGGCGGGCACTCCATCGGCAGCATCTCGCCGCTCGAGAACGAGGAGCTCACCCGCACGCTGGCGGTGCAGCGTCCCCCGGAGCCGCGCATCCAGGCGGCCCCGACGGACGTGCGCGACCGCTTCCTGGCGGCCATCGCGGCCCTCGACGTGCATGGCGCGGAGCAGCTGCTCGCGCGCGCGGCGGTGGCCCTCGAGCCCCGGGCGTTCCTCCTCGACGTGGTGCGGCCGATCCTCGAGGAGATGGGTCGCCGCTACGAGGCCGGGCAGCTCCGCATCGTTCACGAGCATGCGGCGAGCGCCATCCTCCGGAACCTGCTGGTCTCGCTGACCCGCATGTTCCCGCGTTCGAGCCGGGAGCGGACGGCGATCATCGCGACGCCGGCCGGCGAGCGGCACGAGTTCGGCGCCCTCATGGTCGCCATGCTCGTGGCGATGAAGGGCTGGCACATCATCTACCTGGGCACGGATCTGCCGGCCTCGGAGATCGTCTACGCCGCCGAGAAGAGCGACGCGAGCCTCGTACTGCTCAGCGCGGTGCGCATGAACGGCGAGCAGGCGGCGAGCGAGGTGCGCGAGGTGGAGAGAGGTCTCCCCTCCAACGTGGACCTGGTGCTCGGCGGCGCGGCCGGCTCGGTCGTGCCCCTCGAGCGCGGCCGGTTCATCGAGGACCTCGGGTCCCTCGAAGCCATCCTCGGCCGCTGAGCTGGCGCGCGGAACGCGAGCGGCGCCGCTCGGCGAAGGGCCGAGCGACGGGGCGTCGTGCGCACCGGAGACCGCTCAGCGCGAGCCGGTCGAGCGGCGGCGTCGCCGGAGCACGGCGAGCACGTCGCCGATGGACCGGTGGCTCGCCGCGCGGTGCCGGAGCGGCGCCTGCGGGTGAATCCGGTACTTGTTCCGACGCCCCGTGCGCTCGCGGGTGAGGTACCCGGCTTCCTCCAGCTCACGGAGGATGCGCAGCACCGCCCGCTCCGTGATCCCGACCGTCTCCGCCACGTCGCGCACCCGCGCGTCCGGGGTCAGGGAGACGCACAAGAGCACGTGCGCGTGGTTCGTCAGGAACGTCCAGCCGGGCCTGTCGGCCATCGTCGTCGCTACTCCTTCGGTCACGTTCCTCGCCTCGCTCCCGCCATCGCGTGCCTCCCCGTCTTTTTCGGGCCATGACGAGACCCGGTGGTGGGAGGCCGATGCCTGGAAGGAACGGCCCACCTCCGGAGCTTTGAACGCCGCCCGCGCTGAGAGGTCCGTGAGATCCGCGAAATCGCGTGGAAACGAGGGATGAAAACGTGAGCCAGGAGTCTGTGCCGCTGGTCGGTGTCGTGATGGGAAGCCGGACGGACCTCCCCGTCGTGGAGAAGTGCCTCGCGGTCCTCGAGAGCCTCGAGGTGCCGCACGAGAAGCGCATCGTGAGCGCGCACCGGACGCCGGACCTGATGGCCGAGTACGCCCAGACGGCGGCCGAGCGGGGCCTGAAGGTGATCGTGGCGGCGGCGGGCGGCGCGGCGCACCTGCCCGGGATGATCGCGGCCTGGACCTCGCTGCCGGTGCTCGGCATCCCCGTGCCCATCGGCCACCTGGGGGGCGTCGACGCGCTCTTGAGTATCGCGCAGATGCCGAAGGGGGTGCCCGTCGGGACCCTCGCGGTCGGCGCACACGGCTCGGCGAACGCCGGCTGGCTCGCCGCGCGCATCGTCGGCGCCTTCGACCCGGCGCTCCAGGCGCGCATCGACGCCCATCGCGCGAGCGAGAACGCGCGCATCAAGGCCGAGGTGCTGGAGTGAGCGGTGCGGCGCGCCTCGGGGCCGCCGTGGGCGTGGTCGGGGGCGGCCAGCTCGGACGCATGCTCGGGCTCGCGGCCCGGCCCCTCGGCCATCCGCTCCACGTGCTCGCGCCGCCCTCGGAGGCCGGAGCGCCCGCGCGGGCCATCGCCGCGCGGTGGATCGACGGGGCCTTCACGGACCTCGAGGCGCATCGCGCGCTCGCCGGCGACGTCTCCGTCGTCACTTTCGAGGTGGAGGACGCGGATCCGGACGTGCTGACGGCCCTCGCCGCCGAGGGCGTGCCGGTACACCCCTCGCCGGCGGCGCTTCGCATCGTTCGCCGCCGCGCCAGTCAGCGCCGCTGGCTCGCCGAGCAGGGCTTCCCGCTGCCGCGCCTGCGCGTCGTGACGAGCACGGCCGAGCTCGCCGCCGCCGAGGCCGAGCTCGCGGGCCCCGCCGGTCCCGCCTTCGTGAAGACGGACCGGGGCGGCTTCGACGGGCGCGGGCAGAAGCGCGGCCACGCCGCCGAGGATCCGGCCATGCGCGCCGCCCTCGAGGAGCAGCCCCTCGTGGTCGAGGAGGCCGTTCCCTTCGAGCGCGAGCTCAGCGTGCTCGTGGCGCGCGACGCGGCGGGCAACGTCGCGGTGCACCCGGTCGCGGAGAACGTGCACATCCAGGCCGTCCTCCACCACGCGCTTCTCCCGGCGCGGGTCTCGCCCGAGGTCGCGGCGGACGCGCGGGCCCTCGCCCGGCGCCTCGCGGAGGCCATCGGTCTCGTCGGCATCCTCGTGGTCGAGCTCTTCGTCACCGAGCGCGGCCTGCTCGTGAACGAGATGGCTCTCCGGCCGCACAACACCTTCCACGGGGCCGATCGGGCGTGCGCCGTGGGGCAGTTCGAGCAGCAGCTCCGGGCCGTGGCCGGCTGGCCCCTCGGCGATCCCGAGCTCCAACGCCCGACGGCCCTCGTGAACCTCTTCGGTGACCTCTGGCTCGGGCCGGGCTCCGGCGCGGGCGACGGCTTCGCGCTCGGGCGTGCGCTCGCCGAGCCGACGGTGCAGGTGCACCTCTACGAGAAGGCGGCGACGCGGCCCCGGCGGAAGATGGGCCACCTCACGGCGACGGGAGCGACGGTCGAGGAAGCGCTCGGACGCGCGCTCGGGGCCGAGCGGGCGCTCCGCGACGCGGCCGGCGTCGGGCCCTTCGGCGCGGACTGAGGGCGCGCCGCCCGGCGCCCCGCGACCGTGGAATTGTCGGGGGATCCCGTGCCCCTCAGTTTGTCGTTCGCTTGACTCCCCGAGTCCGCAGATCGTGTAATCCGCGCGGCCCGGTGCCCCCGGAACGGTCGGGACGGCGCCCGTGCAGCGGAGCAGGGATGTTCGCAGTCGTCATCACCGAGAAGGGCGGCGCCCAGCGGCGGGTGGAGTTCGAAAAGAACGAGGTCACCATCGGCCGCGTTCAGGGCAACGACATCATCCTGCCCAAGGGCAACGTGTCGAAGCGCCACTCGCGCATCGTCCTCAAGGACGGGCGCTTCATCGTCGTCGACCTGAAGAGCACCAACGGCACCTACGTCAACGG
>JBCDGX010000439.1:0-5496 GCA_038750805.1 Myxococcota bacterium | reverse complement strand
TTGACCGTGGACATGGCGCAGGCGCGGGCCTCCCTCGAGGAGTGAGACCCGCGCCGCCATCCGCTCAGAACCCGAACTGGTACTCCCAGCTCAGCCGCGCCACCAGGTCGATCACGTCGCGGAAGAGGCTGAGCTCGAGGTCCTCGCCCCGCTCCCGGAGGTTCCGCGCGCGGAGGAGCATCTGGGCGCCGGGCCCGGTCTCGCGCCCGCTCTCGTCGGGGAAGGAGAGCGCCTGGTAGGTGACGCCGTCGGTCCCCGTGAAGCTCACCAAAGGCACGCTCGGATCCGGCTCGAAGCCCTCGGCCCCGCCCGCGCGCCACACCCGCGCGCGCTCGAAGTAGTCGCGGTCGAAGGTCTCCGGGATGAGCCCCATGCCGTAGACCGCGGCCATCGCCTGGAGCGAGAAGCTGGCGTTCGGGTCCATGGGCGCGCCGCTCATGGGCTCCTCCACGAGCTCGAGTGCGTCCGGGTAGACGAGCTCGCCGGCCCGGGCCCGCGGGCCGATGGTCTGCCAATCCTCGGCGAGGAGCGCGCCGAAGAAGCTCGTCATGCTCGGCCCGAAGGAGCTGTGGAAGTTGATCTGGTAGCGCCGGATGTCCGCGGAGGTGTCGCGGCCGAGGAAGTTCGTCTGCGGGTCGACGAGCACCTGCAGCGCCAGCGACTTGTCGTAGTAGAAGCCCGCGCGCTCGAGCTGGTCGAACCAGAAGTAGCCGTCGTCGAAGTTCCAGGTCGTCTCGAGCGCGCGGCCGTCGAAGCGGTCGACGCGCACCTCCGGGATGAAGGTGCCGCTCGGCAGGAGCACCTGGTCGCCGTCGGGCCGGACCTGGACGTCGTAGTCCCCGGGCTCCGGCGCGGTGATCACCTGGCGGAAGAGATCGAAGGCCGCGCCCACGGCGAGCGTGTAGCTGCCCATGCCGTCGGGCCGCTCGAAGAAGCGGGCGAGGTCCGCGTCGTCGCCGAAGACCTCGCGGAAGACGGTGCGGTAGAGCGCGTAGATCTGGTTCGCGTACTTGAGCTTTTCGAAGTAACGCCCGTGGATGCGCTCGGCGTAGCTGTCGGTGGTGAAGCCGATGCGCCCGCGCCGATGCGCGTTGAAGACGTAGTAGCTCCAGTAGTTGTCGATGACGCTCGTGACGGTCTCGAAGGCGTCGGCGCCGGCGTCGTAGCGGTAGCAATCGGGGCCGAGGTCGGCCTGCTGGTCGCTGCAGAACTGGTAGGGCACGACGGCGCGGCCGCGCGGGTCGATCATCAGGTCGTCGATGCCGTTCGCGAGGAGCTCGGGTTCCCCGACGAGCGTCTCGTAGGGCACGTCGGCGCGGCGCTCGAGGCTCGCGAGGCCGCCCACGAGCCCCGGGATGTCCGTGTACTGCCAGGCGGAGATCTCCCCGCCCTCGAAGGACTCGATCTTCAGCGTGACGGGCCAGTTCTGCTGGAAGAAGGCGTACCAGGAGAGCTCGTTCGCGTCCGGAACGCTCTCGAAGACCTCGATGAGATCGCCATAGCCCATCTTCACCGCGGCGTGGTCGTAATGACCGATGCCGTTCGCGTCCGTGACCACGAAGTTCGCCCCGTAGTCCATGACCGTCGAGTACTGGTGCTCGTGGATGCGGCCATCGATCTCCGCGTCGGTGATCGGGTCGAAGGCCCGCGGCGCCATGGAGCCGTCGTCGCGGAGCGCCCAGTACTCCGGCGCGTAGTTCATCGCGTCGTGGCTGCCGGCGAAGTTGTGCCGAAGGCCGATGGTGTGGCCGATCTCGTGGGCCGTAACGCCGTGGAAGATCGGGTGGCGGACCATGTCGGACACCGCGGCGTAGTCGATGCGCCCATCCGAGCCGCGAATCGTGTAGGTCTGGCCATACCACTCCATGGTCCCGTCGCCCTCGCGCACGGCGCGCTCGATGGCGCGGGCCAGCCCGAGCATGCCCTCGTCGGCGAAGTCGGCGTGCACGAGGCATTGGCCGGACTCGGCCATCTGCGACTCGACGGCCTCGACGGCGCGGAGCCGGCTCAGGCTCATGCCCTGGAGCGGCGAGGCGTCGGCGAGCACGGAGCTCGTGTCGAGGCCGAGGTGCGGGTCGACGCCGGCCGCGATGCGCTGCTCCTCCGGCGTGAGGAGGTACTCCACGTCGCTCCCGACGAGCCCCTGGAGGAACGCCGGGCCGCGCTCGGCACCGCTCCCGAAGGCGCCGCCGCGCACGAGGTGCTCCTTCACCTCGTCGTAGCGCTCGAGGAACTCGGCGGGGGAGGAGGGGCGGCTGCGCTCGCCGCGGGGCATGAAGCCGTCGGCCCAGCGGAAGTCCATGGCCGCGTTGGTGCGCGCCGCGGCCTCCTCGCCGGCGCGGGCGAGGCTCGCGTTCGGGTCGCGCTGGTCCTCGACCCAGGCCCGCGTGACCTCCCCGTCCATGAGCTGCGTCTCGCTGAGGTCCCCGGTGAGGAGCCCGACGATGTCCCGGGCGAAGGCCTGGAGCGTCTCGAGACCGGCCCCGTAGATGAAGGCGTTGCCCATGACGATCTCCCCGGTCTCCGGGTCCGCGGACGAAGGTCCGTAGCCGAGCGGGCTCGAGGCGTGGGGCTCGTTCACCCAGGCGAGGAGGTTGTAGCGAAGGTCGCCGATGCGCGCGCTCGTGCCCGGCGGGCCACACTCCGCATCGTCGGTCTCGAGCACCGGGTTGTGGCAGAGCACGAAGACCTCCGGGTCCCGCTCGCGCTCGGCCTCGCAGCCCCCTTCGCCGGCAGCGCGGCATTCGATCTCCCGAAGCGAGCCGACGGCGTCACGGAAGGCCTCGTTCCAGCTCGCGGCGACGGACTCGGCGTCGCTCACGAGGTCCGCGGGGAAGTTCTCCGAGAGGTGGTAGGCGACGGGCCGCACGACCCGCTCTCGGTAGGGGATCGTGCACGCCCCGAGGAAGCTCCCGTCCTCGGCGGTCTCACGGCGCGCGCGAGCGAAGTCCAGGTCGCAGACCGAGCCCTCGCCGCCGCAGACCATCAGCGCGTTCGCCTCGGTGCAGCGGACGAGGGACTCCTGGCCCTCGGCGTTGGTGACCGTCCGATGGCTCCGCTCCCAGAGGTCGTGGCGGTTCGCGAAGCGGAAGCGGGCGGGCTCGACGACGCCGTACTCCGGGTCGTAACCGGCGCGCTCGCTCAGGAAGTACCCGAAGCGATCCATGCGATCACCGGTGTAGACGAAGGGCTGGTAGTCGCTCTCGGGGTCGACGCGGAGGAAGCTGTTCCGGACGGTGATCTCGCCCGGTGCACAGTCGAGATGGTCCTGACCGATGAGGAAGCAGGTGGGGATCTCGCCGAAGCCTTCCAGGTAGGCGGTAGTCGGCCGCACGAACATCTTGTTGACGACCTCGACGTAGTCGATGCCCCGCTGCTGACCGCGCGCGTCGACCACCTCCTCGCCGTAGACCGGCTCGAAGCGCGGCGCGTGCGGGTGGTCTTCGCCGGGCTGAATGAAGTAGCCGACGGGCTCCACATCGATGCCGTCGAAGAGCTTCGCCGCCACGAGAAAGCCGTTGTCCGTGATGAGGTTTTCGCCCCACTCGACGCGCATGTACTCGCGCAGATGCCAGGGTCGGTCGAAGTCGTTTTCGACGATGACGTTGTGCTCCTCGCCCGTCAGCGGGTTGTACTCGCGGCGGATGTCGAAGTGCTTGACGATGGCGTACATGGCGACGGCCGCGCCGGTCTCGGTCCCGTCCGCGAGACCGTTCGGCTCGGAGCCCGCGATGTGCTCGTAGCTCCGCCGTGCGATCAGGTAGTCCTCGGTGATCTCCCAGGTGATCTTCTCCGTGACGCCCTGCTCGCCCACGAAGGTGTAGGGCGCGCTGTAGGGCGTATCGATGACCGTCTGAAGAAAGTACCACTCGCCTCCATCCTGGAAGATCGATTTGGCTGCGACGTTGGGCTGCACGCGATTCACCGCGGGCTGTACGTCCGTACACCCCGCTGCGGAAAGGCACATCATGGCGAGGACCAAGGCCGGGTTTCTCTTCCGCTTCATCATCTCATCGCTCCTGAAGTCACGCATCACCGGGACGACGCACCGGTACCCTCACGCGAGCGATGACTCGCGTGCCGACGCCCGTCACCGCCGAATCTCGGCGGTGTGGCGAGCGGATTTCGTGGGTCTCCGAAGAGAAAAGAACGACGGAGCCGCGTCCACGCGGGGCGCAACACTGCGCTACGCCGGGGGAGATCCGCCGAGAACGCGGGCCCGTCGTTCGTCGACGACCGACGTCCCCATCCAGAACGCCGATGCGTTGTCGGCTCTGGTCACTCCAAGAAGCGTGCCGGCGTCTTCGTCACCGAACGAAGGAACGTCGAACGCCGTGTTTTCTCGAACGAAGCGCGGTCCGCCGGCAACGAAGGCCCGCAACAGCGCGCTGAACGCCGGCGCACGGCGTCACTTCGCTAACGTCGCGTTCGAATCGCCTGACCGATGCGCTGGCAGCGAAGCGCGGGCTCAGCTCGCGAAGCTGGCGGAGGCGCCGCTCTCGAAGACCCCGCCGGCGTACCGGAAGAGGTCGAGGGAGATGGGCCCACCCTGCTCGTCGCGGGCGAACTCGGTCACGCCGACGACGCGCCAGCCCTCGGGGCGCGGCGCGATCTGGACGACGACGTGGGCCGCGCGCATCACGAGGCCTCCGACGGCGCCTTCCGCCGCACCGCCGAGCTTGCCGTAGAGGCGAAGCGCGGCCGCGGCGTCGTCGTCGGTCGCGGCATGGAAGCCCGCGAGGGCACCTTCGCCGCTGCTCGCCATGGCCACGAGGGCCGCGTAGCCGTCGGCGGCGCCGACCCCATCGACGACGAGCCGGTCGCTCCGGAGCTGCACCGCCTCGCGGAGGACGCCGGCGAAGTCCGCCTGGCCGACGCGAAGCCGAACGACGTGATCCCGGCGCACGGCGACGTCGGGCGTGGGCGCCACGACGACGACGCGCTCGTCCTCGGCCGCGAGGCTCGCGAGGGCGCCGAGGAGCGTCGTGACCGCCGCCCCCGCGGGGCCGATCACGGCGACGTTCTTCCGCGCGCGCACGGCCTTCTCGAGCACGTCGGCCATGGCCTCGTCGAGCACGCCCTGGCTCACGAGCCCCGCGAGCTCGGGCCCCGCGGCCTGGCGGCGCACCTCGACGTAGGGACCACCGACGGCCAGCGGCGCCTGCACCACGGTCACCTGCCCCCCCTCGGGGAGGAAACCCTTGAGCACCGGCCCTTCCACATCGGTCACGCCAGCGCGCGCGGCGAGGCGCCGGGCGACGACGGTGAGCATGCCCGAGGACGAGAAGCTCTCGTCGGTGGGCGCGAGGCCCTCGCCGGCGTCGACGAGGATCTGCTCGGGCCCCTCGACCACGATCTCCCGGACGCCGGCGCGTCCGAGCAGCGCTTCGAGGGCGCCGAGGCCCACGACCTCGCGGAGCGCGTGCGCGGCCATCTCCCTATTTAATTTTGCCGGGGACGCTGCGCTTGCGGTTTAAGACACTTTAGGGCGGCTAC
>JBCDGX010000438.1:0-5514 GCA_038750805.1 Myxococcota bacterium | reverse complement strand
GTCGCGTCGGCATTCTCCAGGTGCATACGCGCAAGGTGCCCCTCGCGCCGGACGTCGACCTCGAGATCATCGCGCGCGGCACGCCCGGCTTCAGCGGCGCGGACCTCGAGAACCTCGTGAACGAGTCCGCGCTCCTGGCCGCGCGTCAGGACAAGGACTTCGTCTCGATGAACGACTTCGAGATGGCGAAGGACAAGGTCCTGATGGGCAGCGAGCGCCGCTCCATGGTCATTTCGGACAAGGAGAAGCGGACGACCGCCTACCACGAGGCCGGCCACGCCCTCGTCGGGATGCTCCTCCCGAACCACGACCCGATTCACAAGGTCACGATCATCCCGCGCGGTCCCGCGCTCGGCGTGACCATGTCCCTCCCCGAGGAGGACCGGCTGAGCGTGTCGAGCGATTGGCTCCTCGACCAGATCAGCATGATGCTCGGTGGCCGCATCGCCGAGGAGGTCGTCTTCGGTCAGCTCACCACCGGCGCCGCCGACGACTTCAAGAAGGCGACGCAGCGCGCCCGCTCGATGGTCACGGAGTGGGGCATGAGCGAGAAGCTCGGACCCCTCGCCTACGTCGAGAAGGAAGAGAGCGGCTTCCTCGGGTCGAGCTACCACAAGGACTACTCGGAGACGACGGCGAAGGAGATCGATGGCGAGGTGAAGCGCATCATCACCGAGCGCTACGACGTCGCCCGCAAGCTCCTCGAGGAGAACCGCGACAAGCTCGACGCCATCGCCGAGGCGCTGCTCGAGCGGGAGACCATCGGTCGCCCCGAGCTCGACGCCATCATGAAGGGCGACGACCTTCCGCCGCAGGAGCGCATCGTGATCCCGAGCTACGCCGAGAAGCGGCGCGAGGCGAAGGAGAAGCGCAAGGGCTCCATCTTCCAGCCGCGGCCCCGCGAGGTGCCGAGCGCCGGCTGAGGGTGCCGCCGGGCGCGCGCCCGGGAGGGGGGACGGTGGAGCTCGGGGCCACACGCCCTGACGAGGATCGGACGCAGCGGGTGGCCTCTTCGGAGGGTTCCCGCTGCGGCATTTGGGGCGTGCTCAACGTCACCCCCGACAGCTTCTCGGACGGCGGTCGCTTCCTCGGCCGGGACCAGGCCCTCGCCCAGGCCCGCGCCATGCTCGCGGCCGGCGCCGACGTCATCGACGTTGGAGGAGAGAGCACGCGGCCCCGCGGCAAGGACTACGGCGCCGGCGCGGACGAGGTCGATGCCGCCGAAGAGGCCGCGCGTGTGGTCCCGATCATCGCGGCCCTCGCCCGCGAGGGGACCCAGGTCAGCGTCGACACGCGAAAGGGCGAAGTGGCCGAAAGGGCCATCGCCGCGGGCGCGCGTATCGTCAACGACGTATCGGGGGGGAGCGACCCGTCGCTCCTCGCGGCTTGCGCCAAATCGGGCGTCTCGCTCGTCCTGATGCACAATCGGGGACGGGGCGAGGTCGTGCCGCCCCAGACGACCTACGGCGATGTGGTGAGCGACGTCCGACGAGAGCTGAGCGAGCGCGTGACGAAGGCGGTGGACGCCGGCGTCGCGGAGGGTCGCCTATGGCTCGATCCGGGCCTCGGCTTCGCCAAGACCGCTGCGCAATCCGGGACGCTGCTCGCCCGGCTACCGGAGCTCGTCGGCCTGGGCTTCCCGGTGCTGGTGGGCGCCTCGCGGAAGTCCTTCATCGCGCGCCTCGCGCCCCTTCCGGACGGCGGCCTCGCCGAGCCCGCGGCCCGGGAGGCCGGAGGAGCCGCGGCCGTCGCCCTGGCCATCGCGGGCGGCGCCAAGGCCGTGCGCGTCCACGACGTGGCGTCGGCCTGGCAGGCCGCGCGCTTCGCCGAAGCGGTCCTCGCCGCGCGGGGGAGCGCCTGATGGAGGGCTTCGTCGACGTCTTCCTCGACCTCTGGTTCGGGCTGCGCTCCTTCTTCGAGCGCTCGCCCTGGGAGGTCCTCCGCGACGCCCTCGACATCGGGCTCGTCGCCGGCCTCATCTACGCCGGGCTGGTCATCCTGAAGGGCACGCGCGCCATGCAGATGGCCGCGGGGCTCGTGCTCCTCTTCATCGGCTACCTGCTCGCGAAGAACCTCGGGCTCGTCACGGTCTGGACGATCCTGGACTCGCTGGTGACCTACTTCGTCCTCGTCGTGGTGGTCATCTTCCAGTCGGACATCCGCCGCGCGCTGATGCGCGTGGGGCGCGGCCCGCTCTTCCGCGGGCAGCGCACGGCGCGCGAGACGGAGGTGCTCGAGGAGGTCATCAAGGCCACCTCGTCGCTCGCGCAGAAGCGCATCGGCGGGCTCATCGTCTTCGAGCGGCAGGCCGCGCTGGACGAGTTCGTGGACAAGGGCACCGTGCTCGACGCCGCCGTCACGAAGGAGCTCCTCTACAGCGTCTTCATCCCGAGCTTCGAGAACCCGATGCACGACGGCGCGGCCGTCATCCGCGACGGGCGCGTGTGGCAGGCGGGAGCCTTCCTCCCGCTCGCCGGGAGCGCCGGCCGGGACCGGACCCTCGGCGCCCGGCACCGGGCGGCCCTCGGCATCACCGAGGAGACCGACGCCGTCGTCGTCGTGGTCAGCGAGGAGCGGGGCGCGACCTCCCTTTGCTTCAACGGGAACATCGTCCGGAACCTCGACACCGCGTCGCTCCGCGAGGCTCTCTTCGGGCTCTTCTACCGCCAGGACCGCATGCCCCGCGTCTCGCGCGAGAGCCTCACCTCGCGCATGCCGAGCCGCGACAGCCTCACGACCCGCCGGAAGAGGACCCGGAGCCGCAGCTCCATCGCGCCGCCGGACGGCGCCGAGGACACGGGCGCCACGACGACGCTCGCCACGGCCAGCCGCACCAGCGCCGAGGACAGCACGGGATGAGCGTCCGCCGTCGGTCCCTTCGCGAGGCCCTGACGCACAACTTCGGCCTCAAGGTGACGAGCCTGCTCGTCGCCATCGCGCTCTTCAGCATGGTGCGCGGCGCCGAGGACGCGCAGCGCAGCGTCTTCGTCGACGTGGCCGTGGCGCTCCCGCCGAACGACGACGGGAAGATCCTCGTGAGCGACGTGCCGGAGCGGGTGCGGCTCACCCTGCGCGGGAGCCGCTCGCAGGTGAACGCGATCCGTCCCGAGGAGCTGACCGTGACCATGGATCTCACGGACACCTCGATTCAGTACTACTACTTCGCCGAGGACGATTTCGACATCCCGGCGAGCGTGCAGCTCTCGCAGATCGCCCCGGCCTCGGTGCCCCTTCGCTGGGCCGAGCGCCTGGAGAAGTTCCTCCCCATCCAGCCGGACCTCGTCGGGGCGCCGCCAGAGGGTCTGATCCTCGGCGAGCCCGCGCGCGTGGAGCCCGGCGAGATGACCATCGGCGGGCCGCGGAGCACGCTTCAGACGCTCCGTGTGCTCCAGACGGCGCCCATCGATCTCTCGACCCTGAGCGTGGGGACCGAGCGCATCCAGGTGCCCCTCGCGCGGCTTCCCGAACGCTGCCGCTATGGCAGCGAGGCGCCGGTGACGGTGACGCTCCGGGTGGTGGAGGACGTGGCCCAGCGCACGCTCGTCGCCGTCCCCGTGGACGTCGTCGCCGGGGACGACGCCGGACCGCGCGCGCTGGGCATCGCGCCGGAGGTCGTCAGCGTCACCCTCGAAGGGCCGCCCGCCATCGTCGACGTCGTCGACCCCGCGGAGCTCCGCGCGCAGGTCGACGTGAGCGCCGCCCGCGCCGGCGAGGAGGTTCGCGTGACGGTCCCGGACCTGCCCGAGAAGCTCCGCCTCGTGGCCGTCGAGCCCCCCGCGGTGACGGCCGTGAGCCCCTGAGGCGGCTCAGCCGGGACCGGCCTTCAGCTCGCGCCGGGCGACGTCGATGATCGCCTCGGCCTCCTTCCGGATGGCCTTCGGGTCCTCGCCCTCGACCATGACCCGGAGCTTCGGCTCGGTGCCGCTCCAGCGCACCAGCACGCGGCCGGAGTCGCGGAGCGAGTCCTCGAGGGCGTGCACGGCCTGGAGCGTCGCGGGCATGGCCTTGAGCGGCCGGCGCTCCTCGAAGCGCTCGTTCACCAGGACCTGCGGCACCCGCTCCATCGCCTCCGAGGCGAGCTCCGAGAGAGGCCGGCCCTCCTCGAGCATCAGCGCGAGCACCTGGAGCGCCGCCAGCGTCCCGTCCCCGGTCGTCGCGTGGTCCAGAAAGACCAGGTGGCCGCTCTGCTCGCCGCCGAAGGCGAGCCCCCGCTTGCGCAGCGTGCCCACGACGTAGCGATCCCCCACGGGGCAGCGCACGAGCTTGCCGCCAGCGCCGACCACGGCCCGCTCGAGGCCGAGGTTGCTCATGACCGTCGCGACGAGCGTCTTCTTCCGGAGCGTGCGCTTCTTGAGCATCCGCTTGGCGCAGAGCGCCATGAGCACGTCCCCGTCGACGACCTCGCCCTTCTCGTCGACGAGGATAAGCCGGTCCGCGTCGCCATCGAGGGTGATGCCCACGTCGGCCTTCTTCTTGCGCACCACGCGTGCGGCCGCGTCCGGGTGGAGCGCGCCGACCTTGTCGTTGATGTTCCGCCCGTTCGGGTTGACGCCGATGGGATAGACGTCGGCGCCGAGCTCGTGGAACACGGCTGGCGCCACGCGGTAGGCCGCCCCATGCGCGGCGTCGACGACGACGCGCACGCCATCGAGGGAGAGCTCCGAAGGGAAGCTGTGCTTCACGGCCTCGACGTAGCGCCCCGGCGCGTCGTCCACGCGCTCGGCCGAGCCCACGCGGGTCCCCGTCGGACGCTTCACGTCGAGCTCGTTGCCCTCGAGGAGCGCCTCGATGACCTCCTCCTGAGCGTCCGGGAGCTTGAAGCCGTCGTGCCCGAAGAGCTTGATGCCGTTGTCCTGGTAGGCGTTGTGCGACGCGCTGATCACCACGCCCACGTCCGCGCGCATGCCCGTCGTGAGGTGCGCGATGGCCGGGGTCGGGAGCGGGCCGCTGAGGAGCACGCGTCCGCCCTGCGAGCACACGCCGGCGGCGATGGAGGTCTCGAAGAGGTAGCCGCTGAGGCGCGTGTCCTTGCCGATGACGACCCGCGGCACGTGGGCCCGGCGACCGGAGGCCGCGGCCATGCGCTCGCGGGCGAGGTAGGTGACGGCGGCGCCGATGCGAAAGGCGACCTCCGGGGTCATCGCGCCGGCGTTGGCGAGGCCCCGGATCCCGTCGGTGCCGAAGTAGGAGCGACTCATGGCGCGAGGATGCGGCGGCGCGGCGTTCCCGTCGAGAAAGGCAGCACGGCTCAGGGCTGCCAGGTCACGTCGACGGAGAAGTTGGTTCCCTGGGTCGTGACCGTGTTCGTGTTCACGATGTTCCTCGGGAAGAGGACCTCGAGGACGAAGCCGAGCCCGTTCTGGGGCTCCTCGGAGCCCTGGCTGCCTTCGGTCCCCTCGGCGAAGAAGAAGCCCTCGAGGTAGACGGCGCGAACGACGCGGCGCAGGCGCTCCGGGAGCTGGTCGTCGAAGGACACGCGCGTGCTCACCCGCGTGTAGCCCGTCGCGTCGCGCT
>JBCDGX010000437.1:0-5516 GCA_038750805.1 Myxococcota bacterium | reverse complement strand
GCGACGCGCTCGACGCCCCGCCCGTGGCGGAGGGGAGCTTCCCGGTGGCGGTCTACAGCCACGGCTCGGGGGGCCTCGCCCTCGTCGGCTACCCCTTCGCCGAGCTCCTCGCGAGCCACGGGTGGATCGTCGTCGCGCCGGACCACGTCGGGAACACGGCGACGGACGGGCTCCTCATGCGCCTCGACTCCTTCGTGCAGATCGCGCTCAACCGGCCCCAGGACGTCACGGCGACGCTGGACTGGCTCGAAGACGACGCGGAGCTCGGGACCGCCGCAGACCTCGACTCCGTAGTGCTCTACGGCCACAGCTTCGGCGGCTACACGACCTTCGCGGCGGCGGGCGCTCGCGTCGACGCCGCGGCGCTCCAGGCGAACTGCGAGGCTCGGGGCGATTGCGACGAGTACACCGAGGACGTGATCGCCGCCTTCACGGCCGGCCTCGGCGACCCGCGCATCGACGCCATCGTGCCGCAAGCGCCGGCGCTCGTGACGGCCTTCGCGGAGGGAGAGCTGAACAGCCTCACGCAGCCGGTGATGCTCCAGACCGGCCGCCTCGACGCGACGACGACCCAGGAGGGTCAGGCCGTGCCCTTCTGGATGCAGCTCCAGCGCCCGGACGACGTGTGGGTGGAGATGCCGACGGGCGCGCACTTCACCTTCATCAGCATCTGCTCGGACCTCGACCGGGCGGTGATCCTGCTCTTCCAGGACGACGCCTTCATGGACGGCTGCAACGAGCCGGGGACCAGCATGTTCATCGAGGATACGGAGGCGCTTCCCGTGCTCGGGGCCTATCTGCTCGGCTACGCGCGGCTCCACGTGCTCGGCGAAGAGGCGCTCCGGCCGGTGATCGAGGGCGCGGCCTTCGACGAGCGCTTCGAGATCACCCTCCCCTGAGCCCGTGTTCGCGCTCTTCGCCTTCCTCGGCGCGCTCGCGGCGCTCGTCAGCGTCGCGACGACGCGCCGCCTCGCGCGCACGCGGCCCGACCCCGGCCGCTTCGAGCGGCGCTCGTGGGCGGCGTATCTGCTCGTCGCGGCGCTGATCTACGTCGCCTTCGCGGCGCTCGGCGGGGCGGCGGGGACCTGGCTGGCCCTCGAGCTCGGCGGCGTGGCGCTCTACGGCGGCATCGCGCTGGCCGGGGCGCGGCGCTCGTTCCGGCTGGTAGGGCTAGGGTGGCTCGCCCACGCGCTCTGGGACCTGGTCCTGCACCCCGCGGGGCATCCGGGGTACGTGCCCGCGTGGTACCCGCCGCTCTGCCTGGGCTTCGACGTGGCGGCGGGCCTCTGGCCCTTCGTGGCGGATCGCCCGGGTCAGCCTTCGCCGCTGCGCTCGGTGCCGTAGCGCAGCTCGTCCAGGAAGTTCCCCGTGAGCCCGGCGTGCACGAGCCAGGCGGTGCCGAAGGCGAAGAGCATCACGGTCTCGAGGAGCGCGATGACCGGGAGGCCCTCGATGCCGAGCGCGTCCTCGAAGCCAAAGGCCACCCCCAGGAGCACGGCGCTCACGGCGATGACCCGAGCGCAGCGAAGGAAGAGTGTGCGCCGCCAGGACGCGCCGGGCGTCCTGGCGCGTACCAGGCAGCGCGGAAACGAACAGCGGCAGAAGGCCCAGGCGCTCACGAAGAGCGCGATGGCGCCGGCATAGTGCAGCTCGCGGACGACGAGCCTGTCGGCCCAGGGGCCGCGATCCGTGATGCAGAGCTCCATGGCCACCTGGAAGACCGCCGCCATGATGGCCCCCGCCCCAGCCAGGAGCGAGAGGAGGGCGTCGAGGAGCGTGTGCCCGCGGTACGCGACCAGCAGGAAGAGGCCGACGATCCAGAGCGGCACCATGAAGGCCAGCCCCGCCCGGGCGTGGTGCACGTAGTCGGAGAGCGTCGGCAGGAGCGGGCTCTCGGTACAGGCGCCGAGCCCGACGAGCACCACCGCCACGGGCATCGCGAAGGCCGCGAGGCCGACGATCGCCGGCGTGCGGTAGCCCCAGGCGCCGTTCACGCCGTGCGGGTGCCGCGGCGCGAGGAGACGGTCTCGGGCTCCGGACATGAACGCACCCTCGCACGGCGCGACGCGCGCGCGGGTTTCGGCGCATGACGCCCTCCATCACGGCATGACGCGCCTCGACGGAGCGAGCCCCACGCCGCACGCTGCCCCCCGATGGACACGGCGGACGGCACGCCGCCGGACGAGTTCGAGGGGCGCCACATGACGACCCGCTCGCCGGTGCTGAAGCGGGACAAGCTCGCGTCCCGCACCATGGCGGGGGTGCTCGGCGGGGGCGCGCTCCTCACCTTCGTGGGCTTCGTGGCCGCCGCCGTCGTGAGCGGCACGGCCGCACCCCTCGCCGGGCTGCTCGCGAGCGCCACCCTCGGTGCGTGCGCGCTGACGCTGAGCGTGGTGCGTACGGTGGTGTCCGCCGGGGAGGTGCAGGTGCGCCTCGGTCTCTGGGGCCCGCACGTCGCCATGGAGGACGTGCTCGCGGCCCGCGTGCGCAACTATCCCCTCGCCAAGTACGGCGGCTGGGGCATCAAGCGCGGCTGGGACGGCTCCATGGCCTACACGATCCTCGGGGGGACCCGACGCGTGGTCGAGCTGACCTACCGCGACGGCGGCCGGGAGCACACGGCCGTCTTCTCGGCCTCCGATCCCGAAGGGGTCGTCGCGGCCATCGCCCGGGCGAAGGGCCTCGGACCGCGGGCGCGCGTCGCCGAGGCCGTCCAGGTCGAGGAGGTCCCGGTGGAAGCCGCGGCGCCTCCGGGCAACGTGCGTACGGCGGATTGAGCCCTACGCCGGCTGGCAGCCCGGGCAGAAGTAGATGTGTCGGCCGCCGGCGTCGATGCGCTTCACCCGCTCGCCACAGCGATGGCAGGGCCGCCCGGCGCGCCCGTAGACGAAGAAACGGAGCTCCCGCCGCGAGCCGCCGCGCTTCTTCATCCGGGCGTGGGTCCGGGCGTCGAGGGTGCGCCCACCGGTGGCGTAGGCGCGCTGACCGACCTCGAGGGTGGCCTTGGCCAGCTTGCGGACGCCCGCCGCGTCGAGGTCCGCGACCCGCGCCTTGGGATGCGCGCCGGCCAGGAAGAGGATCTCCGCCCGAAGGTAGTTGCCGAGCCCCGCGAGAAAGCCCTGGTCCAGGTACACCGCCGCGAGCTGGCGCCGCCGGTAGGCGTCCATGCGCAGGCGTGCGCGGAGGTCCTTCTCCCCCAGCGCCGCGTCGAGCAGGTCCGGGCCGAGCTTGGCGAGGAAGGGATGGGCGTCGAGGTGCGCCGCGTCGAGCACGTCGATCTCCGACGCCGAGTAGAGGAGCGCGCTCGCGTCGGCGTTGTGCACGGCGAAGCGGAGCTGCCTCTTCGTGTCCGGGAGGCTCCCGGCCTTCCGCACGTACCAGCGCCCGTAGAGCTGATTGTGGCTGTAGACGACGAGGCCGCCCTCGAAGCGCGTGAGCATCGCCTTGCCCCAGGCGTCCACGGCCTCGACGCGGCGACCGCTGAGCACCGGCTCCCAGCGCTTCAGGTGCTCGAAGGCGAAAAAGACCTGCGTCGCCGGCCGGCCCGCGATGGCCTGCCCCACACGGTCCGCGGCGCGTCGAATCTCGGGTCCTTCCGGCATCTTCCGCGTCCACCTGGGGTCCCGCTGCTCACCTGGACAGCGTTACGTGCCCGTCGTCTGGGACGTTCCGGCTCCATAATTTCAGTCAGACCCTAAAGGTCCGCCCTGGGTGGCCGATATCCCCTCCCAACAGCGAACCCACGGGGGTGGGTCGTCGAAACGGCAACCGCAGGCGAAAGCCTCGGGCGCAAAGCCATTGGCCTACGGCGCGACGCGCTAAGGCTGGACTGGCCGCCGAAACGGCTTGCACGACTCTCCCCCTCCTCACCTGGAGACCTGAGAGTCATGCGTATCTCGACCGCCATCCGTCCGTCCGTCCTCCTCGCCCTCGCCGCCGCTTCCCTCGGGATGGGCTGCGCCGGAACGACGGCCCCGGCCGCTCACGCGACCTTCGACGCGGACGCCATCATGGGCGCGCACTACGCCGCCGTCCTCGACCAGGCCCTCGACGGCTACGAAGAGGAGGTCACCGACGCCGCGGGCACCTGGTACGCCACCGCGGGGCAGGCCTGGGACGCCGCCGAGCCCCTCATCCGGCCGAACTTCTCGGCGCGCGTGGACGCCGCCCTCGCCTCGCAGGGTCTTCGCCGCTCGGGCCTCGACGCCTACTCGGAGTCCCACCCCGAGTGGCTCGCCGAGCAGAACGCGCGCTTCGAGCGCCGTATGAACGACATCCAGCCGCTCGCCTACCACGTGCTTCGCCGCGTCCGCCCGGACCGCGCGCGCCTTCCGGTTCCCGGCGACCTTCCCGAGCCCATGCCCGGGACGGCCGTCGCGGCTCGCTGAGCCAACCCACCACCCAACCCCATCGCATCTCCCCCTCGGCGGAGGTCGCGGCCCGTCCGCGACCTCCGTCTTCTAATTGTGCGCGCCGCAGGTACGCTCGCGCTGTGGCCACCTCCCGACCCGCGGGCTACTCGGGCACGCCGCTCGGGAAGAAGCTCGGCATCAAGAGCGGCGCCCGCCTTCGCGCGCTCGGCGCCCCCGCGGGTCTCGACGAGTGGCTCGGGCCGCTCCCGGAGGGCGCGCGCTGGCTCGGCCGCGGCGCGAAGAACCTGGACCTCGTGCTCCTCTTCGTCACCCGGGAGCGCGACCTCGTCCGGCGCCTCCCGGGCGCCCAGGCGAGCCTCGCGACGGCCGGCGCGGTGTGGATCGCCTGGCCGAAGAAGACCTCGGAGCTCGCGACGGACCTCACCCGCGAGCCCGTGCGCGCCCGGGGCCTGGCGGCGGGCCTCGTCGACGTGAAGGTCTGCGCGATCAGCGAGGACTGGTCCGGCCTGAAGTTCGTCGTGCCCGTCGCCAAGCGCTGAGCGCTACTCGGCCGTGATGCCGTACTTCTTCATGAGCTTTCGGAAGTACTTGCGGTCGATGTCCGCCTCGCGCGCGGCGTGGCTGATGTTGCCGCCGTTCCGGCGCAAGAGCGACTCGACGTAGTCCCGCTCGAAGGTCTGCACCCAGGCGTCCTTCGCGTCCTTGAAGGTCCCCTGCACGTCCGGCCGAAGCTCACCCTCGGGCTCGAGGACGAGGCCTTCGATGGAGACGGGGCGGGGCCCGACGTGGTCCGGCAGATCCCGGAGCTCGATGGTCTCGCCGTCGGCGAAGCTGCAGGCGCGCTCGATGACGTTGTGGAGCTCGCGCACGTTCCCCGGCCAGTCGTGCTCGACGAGCGCGTCGAGCGCCGGCCGGCTGATGCTACGCACCCGCCGCTCCCCGTCCGCCGGCCTGTTGATAGTGCCGACCTTCAGAAAGCGCTGGATGAGCAGGGGAAGGTCGTCCTTGCGCTCACGGAGCGGCGGCAGCGTGAGGCGCACGACGCTCAGCCGATAGAAGAGGTCCTCGCGAAAGCCGCCGCGCTTCACCTCCGCGGCGAGGTCCCGGTTCGTCGCGGCGAGCACGCGCACGTCGACCTTGATC
>JBCDGX010000436.1:0-5551 GCA_038750805.1 Myxococcota bacterium | reverse complement strand
GGGGCTCCGCAGCTGGAGCCCTCCGGAGCCGGAGCCGCCGAGCTGGAGGCCGCCCCCCTCGCCGCCGAGCGTGTCCTCACCGTCGAGGAGCGAGGGCCCCTCGTCGTCGTCGCCGTCGCCGAGCAGGCCGCCCCCGCCGCCGAGGAGGCTCCCGCCACCCCCGCCGCCGAGCAGCGACGAGTCGCCGCCGAGCTGGAAGCCGCTCGGATCGTCGAGCGCGAGCCCCTCGTCCTCGTCCTCTTCGAGGTCGAGCTCGTCGTCGGGGATCTCGTCGAGGGGCTGCTCGAGCGCCGTCGGACCGAGGATGGTCAAGATGCGCTCACGGAAGGTCGCTCGCTGGTCCTCGGGCGTCATCTCGAGGGCGCGCCGGGCCTGGCGGCGCATGTCGTCATAGCGCCCGGCGGCGCGGAAGATCTGCGAGGCCTGGAGCCGCGTGTTCACGTCCCAGGGGCGCGCGTCGACGGCCTCGAGGGCCAGCGACGCCGCCATCTCCTCGTCGCCGGTCTGCAGGTGGTACTGCGCCCAGAGCGACTTCAGGAGGAAGTACTCGGGATCGATGCGCTCGGCCTCCTGGAGCTCGCTCCGCGCAAGGTCGGTCTCCCGCCGCGAGAGATGAATCGTCGCCAGCGTGGCGTGCGCGGCCGCGTACTCGGGGAAGGCCTCGAGGGCCTGGGCGAGCTCCCGGTTCGCCTGCTCCACGTCGCCCTTGGCCATGAACACCATGGCGAGGAGGTTCCGCCGGACGCCGTCCGGGCGGATGTCCCGCGCCGCCTCCAGCTCGCGCACGCCCTCCTCGAGGCCACCGCTCGCCAGGAGCACCGCGCCGCGCACCCCGCGCACCTGCGGCGAGCGTCGGTCGAGGCGGAGGGCCGGCCGAAGGCGCTCGAGGGCCCGGACGGGCTCGTTCTCGCGCACGAGCTGATGCACGGCCGCGGTGGCCAGCGCCGCGGCCACCGCCTGCGGGTCGGTCAGCGGGCGCACCTCGGCGGCCGCCTCGGGCGCGTGCCCGCCGTAGGGGTCGAAGACCGTCGGCGAGCCCTCGCCCACCTCACCGGGCCAGACGGCCACGCCGAAGTAGCCGAGGTAGCCGCTCGGGTCCGGCGGGCGCGGGTCGTCCTCGAAGCGGGAGATCTCCGCGACCATCGCGTCCACGTCGGCCTCGCGGAGCGCGGACACGCAGGCCGCCGCGAGCTCGAGGGGATAGAGGCGGGTCCGCTCGTCGCGGGCGAGGCGCGACGCGGCCCACTCGGCATTCTTCACGGGGAGCTCCCGCGGCTGCGTGAGCGACCAGGGCACGAAGGCGTCGGCCGCCGCGCGCTCGCGCACGTGGGCGACGAGCGCCCGCGCCTTGGCGATGGGATCGGAGCCCGTCGCTTCGTCGGCCAGGTCCTCGACGGCATCGTCGGCCACGAGGAGGTCGCCCTCTGGGACGTCCGCGTCGGCGTCCTCGAGGGCGCTTCGAAGCGCGCGCTCGGAGAGCGGCGCGAGGGGCACCGTTCCGTCGCCGCGGGCGCGCCCTTCGTCGCCGCCGAGCGTCGCGTAGCCGACGCCGGCGAGGGCCACGACGGCGAGCACGGCGGCGGGAACGACCCAGCCGGGCCTCCCTCCGCTCGTCTCCTGCACCTGCTCGAGGCCGCCCTTCCGCATGCAGCTCGGGCAGCGCGTCGGCGTGTCCGCCGCATCGAAGCGGTGCCCGCAGTGCACGCAGCGCCAGGACGCCTCGGCCTTCCCGGCGTCCGCGCCCTTCTTGCGCGCCTTGGCGCCGTCCTTCTTGGCGGCCGCGGCCTTCGCCTTCGCCTTGGCGGCCGCGCGCGCGGCCGGGCCCGCGTGCTGCGTTGCTTTGCTCATGACCCTCGCGCCCCCAACGCTCCGCTCGCCCTGGGGATTTCGCCACGCGGTAGCAGCTCCGCCGCCACCCCGCACGAGGCGCCAGGGTAACCTCCCCGCGTCCCCGAACGTCCCGTCCCCATGGAGCCGACCTCCCCCGCGCCCGCGGAGCCGCCGCCCACGCTGGCGCTCTACCACTACGACGCCTGCGGCTACTGCGCCGAGGTGCGCTCGGCGCTCGACGCGCTGGGGGTGGACGCGGAGCTGCGGGACGTGCTGGCGCCGGACCGGGTGCATCGCCAGGAGCTCCGCGACGCCACGGGTGCGACCACGGTCCCGGTGCTCCGCATCGAGGAGGCTGACGGCACGACGCGCTGGCTGCCCGAGTCCCAGGACATCGTGGCCTGGCTCTACGAGCGCTTCGGCGAGGGGCGACGGCCGCCGGTGCTCGTACCGCTCCTGCTCCGGAGCGCGGGCCTCGCGATGTGGGGGCTCTTCGGGCTCGCCATCGCGCTCCCGGAGCTCCGCGACGTGCTCCTCGGGACCGCCCTCGGCCTCGGCGCCCTGCGCTCCTTCGTGACGGCCGCCCGGAGCCGGCGCTGGATTCACGGGATCATCGGCGTCGTCTTCCTCCTGGGCCTCGGCTCCATCTTCGCGGCGCGCAGCGGCGGTCCCGCGCTCCCCTGGTGGTACGGGGCCTACGCACTCGTCGGCGCGCTGGTCGTGGTGGCGCTCATGGCGCGGCTCGTACGCGGCTTCCGCCGGGGCTGAGGCCGCTCTTGCGTGTGCGCTCTCACATCGCGTAAGCTCACAGGACCGTCACGCGGTGGGGCCCGCGGGGCGGGTGCGCGGGGCGATGCCGCGCCCGCGCGTCAGGGGGTGTGACATGACGCGGATCGAGACGATCCTGGGCGAGAAGCCGATCGGGCTGATCACCATCGGCCCGGAGGCGAAGGTGCTCGAGGCGCTCGAGCTGATGGCCGAGCACGACATCGGCGCGCTCGTCGTGCTCGAGGACGGGGTGCTGGCCGGGCTCTTCAGCGAGCGGGACTACGCGCGGAAGGTGATGCTGCGCGGCAAATCGTCCCGCTTCGCGAGCGTGGGCGGGATCATGCGCAAGGACCCGCCCTGCGTCGCGAAGGACGAGAGCATCGAGCACTGCATGGGGCTGATGACCCGCGAGCGCGTACGGCACCTGCCCGTGCTCGAGGGCTCCCGCGTGCTCGGGCTGATCAGCCTCGGCGACGTGGTGAAGAGCGTGATCACCATGCAGGCCGAGGAGATCGAGGCGCTGCACACGTTCATCCACAGCTGAGCGCGCGCCGGCGCGGCGCGCCGGGCTCAGGGCGCCCAGGGGTGCCGAGGGCCGCGGTCCCGGCAGGCCGGGCGGCTGGCGGGCGGGCAGTAGATGCGCACGTGGAAGTGGTTGCGGTGCGGGTGGCCCCGCGCCGGCTGGACCATCGCGCGCTCGGCGCGGGCGATGACCGAGCGGGGCGCGCGCCGGCGCCGCGCCTCCCGAAGCAGGCGGCGCTCGAGGGAGCCGTGCACGAAGATGTACTGCACCCGCGCGTCGCCGTCGGCGACGAGCTTCGCCACGAGCTCCCAGTTCCGCGCGTCGTCGAAGGTGAGCGCCTGGTTCGGAGGCCGCCCGCGCCCGTCCGCATCGAAGGCCGCAAAGCCGTAGGGCGGGTACGAGCGCCCGCGCGCGTCGAGCATGTAGAAGGCGAGATCGACGTCGCGCCCGTTCTGATGGCTCGAGTGACCCGGGAGACGCCCGCCGCCCTCCTTCGAGAGCTCGCCCACGCTGAGCTTCCCGCCGGGCAAGCGCTGATGGACCCGGTAGGCGGCCCGCTCGAGGAGCTGTACGAGCTCCCAGGTCCCGAAGAGCGCGTCGCCCTCGGCACGCTGGCCATGCTCCCCCGGCACGAAGCGGAGGAAGCGAGACTCGCGGAGACGCACGCCCCGCTGGAGCCGTCCGCCCTCGAAGGGCAGGCCGAGGCTCCGGCTCCGGTGCGGGATGCGCCGTGCGCCGGGTCCGCGCGTCGCGTCCCGCACGCCGCGGTCCGCCGCTGCGCCGGGGGCGAGGGCGAGGGCGAGGAGCCCGAGACCGAGGAGCGTCGCGAGGGCGCGCATGCCCCGCCGGTAGCAGGGTCGCGGGCGCAGGCGCCAGTTTTCGGCGCGCTCAGCGGAGCGGCGTGCTCGTCAGCTCGCCACGAGCGAGCCCTTCTCGAAGCGCGCGCTTCAGCACCTTGCCGCTCGGCCCGAGGGGGAGCGCGTCCACCAGCGCGAGCTCCCGGGGCACCTTGTTCCGCGCGAGGCGGGCGCGCGCGAAGGCGTCCAGCTCCGCCGCGAAGCCCGGGCCCGGCCGGCCCCTCGGAACCACCACGGCGACGACCTCCTCCCCGAGGTCCGGGTCCGGCCGCCCGACCACGGCGAGGGCCCGGACGCCCGGATGGTGCTGCAGCGCGTCCTCCACCTCCGAGGGATAGACGTTCGCGCCCCCGCGGAGGATCAAGTCCTTGAGCCGGTCGACGATGCGGAGGCGCCCGGCCGCGTCGAAGACGCCCACGTCCCCGGTCCGGAGCCAGCCCTCGTCCATGACGGCCGCCGTGCCCTCGGGGTCGTCCAGGTAGCCGAGCATCAGGTTCTGCCCGCGGACGAGCACCTCTCCACTCGCGCCCAGCGGAGGATCGCCGGCGAGGCGTACCTCGACGCCCCAGACGGGACGGCCGCTGGTGGCCGGCGCGGCCTCTGCCGGGGGCGCGTCGATGCAGCTGAAGGTGGCCTCCGTGAGCCCGTAGCCCTGGCGCACGCTCGCCCCGAGGCGGGCCTCGGCGCGCTCGCGGATCGCCGCCGGCAGCGGCGCCCCCGCGCTCAGGCACCAGCGAAGATCCGGCCAGGGCACGCCGGGCACCTCGGCCCAGCGGCGGAACATCGTCGGGACGCCCGGAAGCCACGCGACCCCTTCGTCGGCGGCGACGCGCAGGCTCTCGGCGGCGTCGAAGCGGCCCGCGAGCACGACCCGGCCGCCCGCGTAGAAGGGCGCGAGCACCGCCATGCGGATGCCGTAGGAGTGGGTCAGGGGCAGCACCCCGAGCACGGCGTCGACCGCCCGAAGGCCGAGCACGTGCTGCACGAGCCCCGCCGTGTGCGCGACCAGCGACCCATGACCGATGGCCGCGCCCTTGGCCTTCCCCGTGGTCCCCGAGGTGTAGAGGACCATCGCGAGGTCCGCCGGCGGGTCGACGAGGGTCGCGAGCGCCGGGCCGGTCCCCGCCAGCGCGCTCGCGTCGAAGGTGCGGAGCGGTCCCTCGACGAGCCGAAGCGCGTCGGCCGCCAGATCCGCGCAGCCGGCGTCGTGCACGAGGGCGACGCAGCGCGCGTGCGTGAGCCGGAAGGCGAGCTCCGGCGGCGCGCTGAGGATCGGCACGGGCACCACCGCCGCGCCGGCGTAGAGCACGCCGAACCACGCGGCGACGAAGGCCGGGCCGTTCGCGGCGACGAGGGCCACCCGGTCCCCGGGACGCACCCCCGCGCGCACGAGCGCCGCCCCCGCGCGCCGCGCCGCCGCGTCGAGCGCCGCGTAGCTGTGGCGTTCCCCCCGGTCGGCGTCGACGAGGGCCGTCGTGTCCGGCGTCCGAAGCGCCGGCTGCCGGAGGAGCGCACCGACGTGGAGGGCCATGGCTCCGAGGTAGCACGCACGCCGCGGGGGCGGCCGCCCTCG
>JBCDGX010000435.1:0-5570 GCA_038750805.1 Myxococcota bacterium | reverse complement strand
TCCATCGACTGCCGGGGCCGGTGCGAGTCGAGGGTGAAGCGCACCTCGGTCTCGTGGATGGCGAAGCCGTTGCCCGCGGCGGGATCGTCCGGGTCCGGGTAGGCCGGCGGCAGCGTGATCTGCGGTCCCTCGGGGTCCTGGGCGAGCTCGTCGCGGCGCTCGATGATCGAGGGGCCGGTGCCGCGGCGTCCAGCGAGGGAGGCGGCGTCGCCGTAGCGCGTCTGGTTGATGCGGGTCCGGAGGGTCACCGAGCTGTCGCGCCACCAGTCGACGGCGAGGGCCACGTGGCCGTCGTTCTGGCGGATGGCGAAGCGGGACTCGAGGGCCTCGTCGACCTGGCTCCCGAGGCCGAAGAAGAACTGGTCGGCGCGCGCCCGGAACGTGTAGCCCGTGCTGAGGCTCCAGTTGTCGCGCCCGTAGGAGTCGTTGAAGACGAAGGAGTGGAAGCCCGGGTTGAAGCCGGCGGTGGTGTAGGAGACGCCGATCTTGTTGCCGTCGATGCCGAGCGCGTCCCGGTAGCGGAAGATGGCGCCGATGTTCCCGCGGAGGCCGAAGTCGAAGTTGAAGGTCGGCACGAGCAGGAACTCGTCGTTCGGCCCGAAGTGGAGCGCGTCGTTCGCCTTCGTGATGAGGTCGTTGCGCTCGACGCCCGTCACCGCGTAGGCGAGGGGCCGGCGAAGGACGAACTCGGTGACCACCCAGGCCGGGAAGAGCAGGATCCGCACCGGCCAGAGCGCGTGGTAGACGCGCCGCGTCGGGCCGCCGCGGCCGTCGTAATCGGGCACCTCGCGCCGGTCGTCCACGCCGACGGGCTCCGGCGGGTCGGCGAGCGTGTCGTAGGTGACCTCGTCCGTGTCGTGGGCGCGCGTCGTCTCCGCGGCGTCCTCGTCACCACGCAGGAGCCCGGTGGTGCCGCGGGTGGGCTGGGCGTGCGCGAGCGCCGGTAGGAGGACGCCGAAGGTGGCCGCGAGGGCCCAGGTGAAGAGGGTCGTGCGCATGAGACTCGAAGGGAGAGCCCGGATGTTGCACGACTCGCATCGCCGTTTCTGGAAAAAACGCCGGAAGTGCGCGTCAGGCGACGCGGCGAAGGGCGCGCCCCGGGCGAAAAAACTGCATTTTCTGCCTCAAGGTGCGGCGCGAACGTCCGTACCCACGGAATGTGTCCGAGCACATTCTGATCGTCGAGGATGACCGCACCCTTCAGTCCGCCCTGGCGCGCTACCTGAAGAAGCGCGGCTGCAAGGTCGAGAGCGTCACGAGCTGCGCGGAGGCGACCAAGCGGGTGAAGGCCGGTGGCCTCGACCTCGTACTCTGCGACGTCACGCTGCCCGACGGGCATTGCTTCGAGATCCTCGACGTCGCCTGCGAGCTCACGGAGCCGCCGGGCGTGGTCGTCATGACCGCCGACGAGCGCATCGACCACCCCATCGCGGCCATGCAGCGCGGCGCGACGGATTTCCTCCTCAAGCCCTTCAGCTTCGAGGCCCTCGACCGCGCGCTCAGCCGCGCCGTCCGCATCGCGGGCCGCCGTCGCGGCGAGGCCACGGGCCCCATCGGCGCGGTGCGCCCGCGGACCCCCCTCGGGAGCTGGCGCGAGCGCTTCGCCCCGGAGATCGTCGGCGAGAGCAAGGGCCTCACGGAGGTCTTCCGCATCATCGAACGGAGCGCGGACACGGACTGCACGGTGCTCGTCACCGGAGAGAGCGGCACGGGCAAGGAGCTCGTCGCCCGCACGGTGCATCGCGCTTCCGAGCGCGCGGCGGGGCCCATGGTCACGCTGAACTGCGCGGCGATCCCCGAGAACCTCCTCGAGAGCGAGCTCTTCGGGCACGTGCGCGGCGCCTTCACCGGTGCGGCGACGAGCCGCGACGGCGCCTTCGTTGCGGCCGACGGCGGCACGCTCTTCCTCGACGAGATCGGCGAGATGCCCCTCCCGATGCAGGCGAAGCTCCTGCGCGCGCTCCAGGAGCGCGAGGTCACGCCGGTCGGCGACACGAAGACGAAGAAGGTCGACGTGCGCATCGTCGCCGCGACCAACCGCGACCTCGACGAGGCGGTCGCCAAGGGCGAGTTCCGCGAGGACCTTCTCTATCGCCTCGACGTCATCCCCGTCGAGCTCCCGCCCCTCCGCGCGCGCCGCGGGGACGTGGCGCTCCTGCTCGAGGCCTTCGTCGCCGAGCTCAACGAGAGCCGCAAGCGCGCCGTGGACGGGTTCACGGACGAGGCCCTCGCCGTGCTCCAGGCCTACGAGTGGCCCGGAAACGTCCGGCAGCTTCGCAACGTCGTCGAGCGCCTCATCGTGCTCAAGGGCGAGGGGCGCATCGGCCTCGACGACCTCCCGCGCAAGCTCCGCAAGGGTGCCGCGGACTCGCCGGCCTACGCCGCCGAGGGCCCCGCGCTCCCGGACGACGGCCTCGACCTTCGCGACGCCGTCGAGCAGTTCGAGAACACGCTCATTCTTCAGGCCCTCGAGCGCACCCGTTGGAACAAGAACCAGGCGGCGTCGATCCTACGAATGAACCGAACGACACTCGTCGAAAAGCTGAAGAAGAAGAAGCTCGCGAAGCCCGTCGCTCTCGCCGGCTGAGCCGGCGCACGCGGGCGCGAAACGTCCATCGACGGGAGCGGTTCCTGGCGCTAACGTCGGCGCATGCTTCGTCACGTACTCTTTGCGATGCTCGCCCTTTCCGCGTCCAGCGGGGTGGCGCTTCTCTCGGGCTGCAGCGATGACGGCGGCGGCTCCGAGACCGACGTCGACATGGGCACCGCGGATGCGGGCGAGGACGACGCCGGCGCGGAGGACATGGGCCCGGCGGCCGACCCGCGCTGCGAGGAGCTCGGTCTCGACGCCATCGCCTGGCAGGACACCGGCGCGGGCAACCGCTTCGGCGACCTGGCCGGCGATTTCCGCGTCCAGGAGCTCGGCCGCGAAGCCTGGGGCTTCCAGGAGAACTTCACCGGTTGCGAGAACATGGTGTTCTTCGCGGCCTACGGCGGGGACGCGGGCTCGGACGAGATCTTCGCCGGGGAGATCATCCTGGATCCCTTCGTCCAGACCCCGCTGAACACCCACTACTTCTTCGTTTCGGACGTGGCGACGTCCGGCGCGCGGGTCGGCTTCCTCCAGCGCATGGAGCGTTCCCTCGACGCCTCCTTCGACTTCCTGGGCATCACCGGTGAAGCGCGCGAAGCGCAGCGCGCGCGCTTCCACCTCGTGTCCTCGCAGCTCTCGCAGATCGAGGGCAGCGTCGGTGAGTTCATCCGCAGCTACGAGACCTTCCGCACCTCGCCGGACGGCCCCACGAGCGTCGGGGACCGCAACGGCGACGGCGTCGAGGACTTCGCGCCGACGCCGCGCCTCTACGCCTTCGGCATCGACCGGGACCAGCGCTGGGACCCCGTCGGCAGCCTCGCCATAGCCGTCGGTCAGCCCGACGCGCTGCGCATGGCCTCCTTCGCCGGCGCCTTCTACGACTCGAAGGCCAACGTTCGCGCCCGCGTGCGAGACGAGAACGCGGCCGGCGCGCAGGTCGTGTCGCTCGTCGACGAGGACGTCACGGAGCGCGTCTTCAACCGCACGGTCACGCTCCCGGACCTCGGCAGCGCCGACACGCTGACCTTCGACGTCTCGGTCACCTGCCCGTACCTCAACCCCTTCGCGTGCTCCGAGTGGGACCGCATCGCGCTCATCGAGGTCTGCCTCGACGGGGAGACCTGCGAGGACCGGCGCGAGGTCGTTCGCTGGATCACGCCCTACTGGCGCCGCGGCAACCGCCGCTGGCTCATCGACGCCTCGCCCTTCCTCGGTCTCGTCGCCGAGCAGGGTCCGGACGTCACCTTCCGCATCGTGATGGGCCCCTCGTGGGAGCGCGCCACGGAGCGCCGGGCGACCATGAGCCTCCGCTTCACGGAGACGGGAGGCCCGCGGAGCACGGGCGCGGAGCGCCTCTACACCGGCGGGCGCTTCGATGGGACCTACGCCGAGAACCACCCGGACCAGACCTTCACGGTGCCCGCCGGCGCGACGCGCGTGGAGCTCGTGCACATTCTCAGCGGCCACGGTCAGGACGGCACGACGAACTGCGCGGAGTGGTGCGACCACCGGCACGCCTTCTCCGTGAACGGCACGGCGCTCGAGACCATCGCCCACACCCGGAACACGATCTTCATGCCGACGGGCTGCGCCGAGCGCTCGGGTGAGGGCATCCCGCCGGGGCAGTGGGGCAACTGGCCTCAGTCGCGCGCCTACTGGTGCCCGGGGCTCCCCGTCGACGCCATCCGCCAGGACATCACGAGCCTCGTGACGCCGGGCGTGGAGTCCGCGGTGAGCTACTCCGCCAACCTCGCGGGCCGCCCGCCGCCCGCCGAGCACAACGCGAACATCAGCCTCAACACCTACGTCGTCTGGTACGAGTAGGCGCTTCGGCGCGCTTCGGCGGCCCGCCTCCCGCAAAGGGAGCGCGGGCCGCTTCGTTTCCGTCGGCCACGCGAGCGTCAACGCTCCGCGCGGGGCGTCATGGCCCCGGCATCGGACGGTCCTGGCGAGGACTTGAGCCGCAAAACTCGCGAGGAACGGGCCCGGATCGAGGCTGGCACGTCGCTTGAAGTGTCCCCTCGCCGATGGCCTCCCTCTTCTCCGGCGTCGGCGTCTCCCAGCAGGCGATGAGCTACCACCTCGAGCGGCACAACGTGCTCGCGTCGAACGTGGCGAACCTCGAAACCCCGGGCTTCCGGCCCGTGGAGCTCGTGCGGGACGTGGGCCAGGCCGAGCGCTTCGGGAGCATGGTGCTCCAGCGCACGAACGAGGCGCACGTGCGCGCGTCGAACGGCGTGGTCGCGGCGGGAGAGCCGAACACGCGCATCGAGCGCGTCGTGCAGCCGGCCAACGACGGGAACGCCGTCAGCCTCGAGCGCGAGATGGCCAAGGTCGCGGCCAACGACCTCCGCTACCAGACCGTCGGGCGCCTCGTGAAGGCGCAGCTCGGAATGCTCCGCTACGCGGCCAGCGATGCGCAGGGTCAGTGATGCGCGGACGCGTGGTTGAACGGAACGATCGGACGAACCTCTCATGAACGTCTTCAGCGCCATGGAGATCGCGGGTTCGGGCCTCTACGCCCAGCGCACCCGCATGAACGTGCTCGCGTCGAACCTCGCGAACGCACGCACCACGCGGACCGAAGACGGCGGGCCCTACCGCCGCATGGATCCGGTCTTTCGGGCCGTGCCCATCGAGGCTCGCTTTCAGGAGCTCGAGAACCACCCCCGCGGCCGCTCGGCCTACACGGTCGAGGTCGACCAGATCCGCCGGGACGCCGAGGACCCGCGGCGCGTGTACGACCCCGGCCACCCAGACGCCGACGAGGAGGGCTACGTGCAGCTCCCCAACGTGAACGTCGTCGAGGAGATGGTGAACATGGTCACCGCCGCCCGGGCCTACGAGTCCGGCGTCACCCTCATGCAGTCGCTCAAGGGCATGGCCCGGAGCGCGCTGGACATCGGGGCCTGAGCGCCATGCCCATCTACGGACCCACCTCGCCGCTCCCGCCGCCCCCGGTCTTCGAGCGCCCGCG
>JBCDGX010000434.1:0-5575 GCA_038750805.1 Myxococcota bacterium | reverse complement strand
TGCCCGCCGACGAGGCGCCCGTCGTCCTTCAGTCGGACGGCGACGGGCCGGACGTCGTCCTTCGTGAGCCCGAGCAGCCGGGCGCCCATGCTCATGAGCTTCCCCGCGGGCACGTAGGTGTGCCCGGCGGCGCGCGCCTCGCCCATGACGTGCAGCAGCCCGGCGGCGATCCGCGCCGGGTGGTGCGCGCGGAGCCCCATCTTCCGGGCGAGCACGTCGGCGCGCTTGAAGCCGAAGCCGCGCACGTGCTCGATGACCGAGTACGGGTTCTCGCGGAGGCGCTCCTCGAGGCGCTCTCCCCAGGCGGTCTCGAGCGCGCCGATCTGCCCGTCGGTCAGGCCCCACCCGCGGAGCCGCACCATGCGGTCGCGCTCGTCGCGGTGCTCGGCGTAGGCCGCGACGATGGCCTCCGCCCGGGCCGGCGTGATGCCGGGGACCTGGGCGAGCTCGGTGGCGCGCCCCTCGTCGAGGAGCTCCCAGAGCCCGTTGACCCCGAAGCGCTCGACGAGCGCGGTCGCCCGGCCGGGCCCGACGTCGGGGAGCCGCGACACGAGCCAGCGCACGACGCCCTGCGTGTCCGAGGGCAGGACGCGCTCGATGCGCTCGGCCTTCAGTTGCCGGCCGTAGCGCGGGTGGTTCGACCACGCGCCGGTGGCGACGACGGTCGCGCCCTCGTCGATGCCGGGCCAGTTCCCGGTGACGGTGATCGTGGGCCCGCGGGGCGGCTGGAGCGTCCCGATCCCCCAGAGCTCGTTGAAGATGCGAAGCGCCTCGACGACGCCGGTGACCTGCGTTTCGGACATACCTCTCCCCTTCGCCGCGCGAGCGACTCCGAGCGGGGACGGAGCGGGCACCCATGAGCGAGGGTGGGAGGCGGGTGCCCTTCCGGCGCCGCTCGCAGTCGCCTGCGCGGGCCAAACCTGGTGGCCCCCCGGAGGTCCACGGCGCCGGGGGGCCTTTTCTTCGACCGGCACCCAGGAACGCCGGCCAACCGGGGACGCGTGCGGACCATTCCGCTCACGCCCCCCGAAGCTCAGTTGGGTGGCGGCCTCCGGGGCGGAGGCGCCGGGTCATAGACGAAGGCCAGCAGCGCGATCACGCATGCCAGCCACTGCTTCTCGGCCTCGTGAGCGGCGTGAGCCGCGTGGTTCCGGGCGGCCCACCCGGGCATCTCCGTGGCCCTGACTGCCTCGGACTCGAGGGCGCGCGCCCGGGCGCGATGCCCCGCGACCACGTGGTGGAGGATGTAGGCCATCAGAAGCTGTCCTCCGCGGGGCCGCCCTCGACGTCGGTGAAGTCGTTCGGGTTGAAGCTGGCGTCGCCGCCGGCGGCGGGCGCGTCGGTGACCTGGTCCTCGCGGTCCTGCTCGAGCACCTGCGCGAGCTGTGACGGGAGCACGTGCTCGCGGAAGGCCTTCGCGTTCTCGGCCATGGCGCGGACCGACGGCTTGTCGAGCACGTCACCGCGCGTGAAGACGGGCGTCGCGAAGTTGCCGTTCGCGGCGATCTCGAGATGAACGTGGGTCTCGTACACGAAGAGAGGCAGGTGCCCCTTCGGCCCGCGCTTCCCGAGGAAGTGCCGATTGAGGTAGGTCCTCAGCGGCTTGAGCGCCGTCTTTCGGCACCGCATGAGGAACGGCGAGCCGGTGGCCAGGTCGACGCCGACGAGCGTGTAGACCGGGCCGCAGAGGCGGAAGGGCTTGCCCTTGTCGTCACGCTGCCAGGGCCAGTCCGGGCAGCCCTTGCAGGCGCGCTCCTTGCCGTCGGCCATCCGTCCGGTGATGCGGTCGAGCGAGCGGCACTTCGTCTCGTTCTTCCCGGCGTCGTCGTTGTACTCCTGCCACGCGTTCGACTTGTGCAGGTAGAGGAAGACGGCGCTGATCTCCTTCGACGTCTCCTCGGAGAGCGTGTCGATGAACATATTCGGCCCGATGGCGTCGCCCTGGTGGGTCTTCTGGTTCCACACCCGGAGACTCAGCCGGTGGTCGTCGCCGTCGGTCTCCTCGAGGCCGGTGATCCCGAGGTCATCGAAGTCGTCGCCGAGGATGGCGGCGAGCTCGTCCCGCGGGCCGGCGACGCTAAGCGTCTTCGGCTTCTCCGGCTCGGTGGTGATGGCGGTCTGTTCGGCCGCGCTGCTCTTTCGTCCCATGCAGGTCTCCTCAGGCGGCCGGCGCCGCGTCGTTCAGGTCGTCCGGAAGGGCGTCGAGCACCGCCTCGAGATGCACGCGCTCGGCGTCGGTGGGGCCGTGCCCTTCGCTCGAGCACTCCATCTCGAAAGGGCAGGTTGAGCAGGCGTCGCCGATGGACTTCGGCACCAGCCCGCTGCGGACCATCGCGACCGCCCCGGCCAGCGAGGCCTTCATGTCGGCGACGTCCTCGGGGCGGCGCTGCGAGAGGTAGAGGCCTGGCCCCCGCGGGTCGCCCACCTTCGGTCGCACGCGCTCGCCCACTTCGACGCCGTAGAAGGCGGCCTCGTCGCGCGACTTCACCTTCTTGGCGCGCGGCGACTTCTCGTAGGGCGTGAAGTCCCTCAGGTGGACGATGCCGATCTCGGCCGGCCAGAAGTAGACGGGCAGCGGCTCGAAGTGCGCCGGCATCTCCTGTGGCGTGGGCGCCGTGTCCGGATAGGCGACCCCCTCGGCGAGCGCGAAGCTGTAGAGGGCCAGCTGGTGGCCTCGGTGGAGCGTCGCCGGGCGAGGCCGCTGAACCCCGGACTTCCAGTCCCAAAGGAGGAACCCGCCGCCGTACTCGGGACGGCGTGTACCGACGAAGTCGTGGGTACCCTCGACGACGATGTCGCCGACGTACACGCGGAAGGGAGCCTCCACGAGGCCGACCCCATCGCAGCGGGTGGCGATGAGACGGAGCGCGCCGAGGACCATGGCCACGCCTCGGCGGAGCTCGTCGAGCACGCGCTTCCCGTCCGGCCAGCGAATGGGCCGCCCCCCCGCTGCGGTCTCCATCTCTTCGTCGAGGGCGCGACCGAGGGCCCGGTCCTCCGGTAGCCAGCCGAGGACCACCTTGTGAGACGCGGCGCGGAGCACCCGCGCGACGACGGCATGGATCGCGGTACCGAGGAGCGTCGGGCCGCGCGCGGCGTCGCCTTCGTATCGTCTCCCGTGCTCCGCCTCGTAGCGCTTGAAGGCGGCGAACTTCCACGCGCAGCCCCACGAGCCGAGCAGCTGCCCGATGTCGCTCTGATGCACGGGATCGGCCAGCGTCCCGTAGAGACCCGGGTCCCAGGTCACGACGCGCCTCCCGCCGGCACCCGGCAGAACATCCGTTGGCGCTCGTGCACGTCCTCGCAGCACGGCTCGAAGCCGGTGGGCGCGTCGCCGTCGAGCCACGCGGGCCCCGCGAAGTGGAGCGCCTCGGGGCACGGGTCAGGCTCGGCGCCGGTGAGCACGTCGCCGACGAACGCATGGAGCGCGCGGAACCGCGCCTGCGTCGCCGACCAGGACGCGCGCTCCGGGAAGCCCGCGGGCCGGCGACCGTGCGTGGTCAGTCCTCGCACCCATGCCCGCCTCGAGGCCCCGCGAAGCGGCTGCGAGTAGATTCTGGCCATCCGGCCGACGGTCATCCCGCGGAGCTCGGCGCGCCGGACCATGATGTGCACCTGCGCCGCGCAGGCCCGCTCGTGCGTCCCGGTCTCGCCGAAGCACATTTGGGCGAGAACGTCGTGGTCGGACGAGCCGACGAGGCCATGCACGGTCGGTGGCTGCGCCCACGCGACGTGGACGAGGAACAGAGCGACGACGAGCGCGATGCCCGCCGCGAGCCGGTGCTCCCAGGGCGGGGTCACGACGCCTCCCTTCCGGTGAGCAGCATCGTGAAGCGCTCGTCGGCAAGCGCCGCGAGGATGGCGCCGCCGGCGTCGTAGGCGTGGGACGTCGAGTCCTCGCCGGTGATGCGCTGGCGCTCGAGCATGGTTTCCATGCCGGGAAGCGCCCGGGCCACGCCGTCCGCCACGGCCCCCTTCGAGGCCTTCGTCGACCCCGTCGCTGCGTGCTTGATCTCGCCGGCGGTGAAGTAGAAGACCGGCACCCCGAGGGCGAAGGTGACGCCGTCGAGAAGCCCGAACGCGCGGCCGACGCTCATCGACGACTTCGTCCGCGAAGGCACGAGGGTCGGCGCCTCGGAGACGACGAGGTCGACGCCATCCATCTGCGAGCTCAGGCGGTCGAACAGCTCGCGCGCGCGGCGACGCTCCCTCTGCGCGTAGGTCACGCCGGCGCGCTTTCGCGCGGAGGTCCGGACCGTGGTCGCGTGGACGAGGCTGCCGCCCGTGAGCCGGCCGTCCACGAGCTCCGCGACTACGAGCCCGAGCGAAGCCCACCCCGGGTCGACGCCGAGAATGCGGGTGACCCTCACCAGAGCACCCCCTGGGCGGCGGCGGGCGCGTCGCCCGGATCGTGCGGCTCCGCCTTCGCCGGCGGGGCGGGAACATCGGGCGCCGGCGCCGGGGCGGCGGCCTCGCCGCGGGGGAGCCGGACGACCGCCTCGCCTTCGACGTCGATCTCGACCAGCCGGGCGCCGAGGCACGCGCAGAGCCGTGCGACCGTCCACCCGTCCAGCAGCTCGTGCCCTGGGGCGAGCCCGTCCTTCCCTGCCCAGTAGCCCTGGGCGCTGTCCCGGGCGCCGTGCCCGATGCGCTCGCCCGTCAGCTTCCAGCCGTCGAGGCTCGCTTCCTTCCATTCGACCCACTCGAGGAAGCGGTGCCGGGTGAGGACCCCGGCCTCGCCGGCGCGCGCGACGAGCTCGGTCTCAACCGGGTCGAACGCCGCGGCGCGGTGGTGCTTCATGCGCTCGTACCGGGCGCGGTCCGAGGTGAGCAGGGCGAGCTGAGGCGGCCCGAGATCGAACTCGAGCAGGAGCGTCGTCGGCGGCAGCCCGAGCGACGGGCGCAGCCACCGGAGCGGCATGAGCAGCGCCTCGCGAATGACGAGCGGCGTGCCCGGGGCGAAGTCGGGGTCAGCCACCCGCGGCCTCCCGCGCCTTCATCCGCTCGAGGCACGCGATGAGCTCGTCCGGGTCGTCGCGCGTGACGAGCTGCTCGCACTCCGGCTCGCCGGGGACGCGCCAGAGCAACGTCATCTCGAGGTCCGGGCGAAGCCCGAGCTCCCTCTTCGCGCGCTCCATCAGGAAGGCGAGCTGCTCCCCGAGCCACTTCGACTCGTAGCCGAGGCCGGAGGCCTGGTCTCCGCTGACGTGCTTCACGCCGCACCTCCCTCAGAACGGACGTCCGGTACAACCTCGAGGCACACGACGGACAGCCTCACCACCGTCGGCGGCTGGGGGACGTAGCGGGGGCCGAGGCGGACGACGCCGACCACGACGACGTCGTCCTCGGTGACCGAGAGCTCGCCGCCCCGGTCGACGTAGTTCTGCGCGGCGTGGTGCGCGGTCTCGCCGGTGACGACCGCGAGGTCGCGGAGCGCGGGCGACGGGTGACGCCGCGCGTCGTAGCAGCCGTACCGGTTCACGATGCCTGCCCCTTCGCCGCGTGGCGCGCGGCGTCGACGGCGCGCTCGAGGCGCACGAGCGCCGCCTTCACCCGGTCGTCGGCCTGGTCGACG
>JBCDGX010000433.1:0-5576 GCA_038750805.1 Myxococcota bacterium | reverse complement strand
GGCGCTCACGGCGGATCGTCCAGGCATACATCTGCTTGGGGACGAAGCCCATGGGTGGCATCTCACCGACCTCGTAGAGATCCTTTTCGGGGGCGTCGTATGTAAAGACGGTTTCCTGGGCATCGAGCGCCATGGCTTAAGTCCTCGCTAGTGCTGCAACGCAGAATCGCGTCGGCTGCGACGGGAGTTAGCGCCCGCAGCGCAACAATGCAACGCCTGTGATGCCCATCGTGAAACTTTATTGCGCAGCGCGCGCCATTTCGCTCAGGTGGCCCAGCGAGGCCGCATAATAGGCAAGGAGTGTCTTCTCATCGGCTACCGCCGCCCAAGCGCCATGCGTCTTCGCGACGAGCTGTCGCCCGCGCAAGCGTTCCAGCGCGTCGGCAATCCAAGCGCCATCTTCGCTCAAAAGGGTGGCCCCCAAGGCCTCGGCCCGCGCTTTGGCCCGCAAGTCGATGTCCGCGCGGCTCAGCGGGGTGTCTGCATCAAGGAAGACCTGCGCCACGATGGGGACGCCCAGAATGGGCATGGCGCCTGCGATCCCGGCCATGAGGTCGGCGGCAATGGCGTCCACCGGCGTATCATCGGCATAGTCCGTGAGGTGGAGCGGCTGGCCGTAGACCACCGCCGCCGTTCCGAAATGCACGAACCGCCCGCGCAGCCGCTGCCAGAGCTTGCGTAGGAAAAACCAGAAAACGACCGAGATCCGCGCCCGAAACCGGCGCCCGCCCTCCTCCCTCGCGGCGATAAGGATGCGGTCCTCGAGCACGCGGTCCGAGCCGATGGTCTCCACATGCACGTGGCAGGTCCGAGGCGCACGCGCGAGCGCTCCATCCAGCGGCGTGGCGCTCCACGTGGCGCCGTCCGGGAGCGGGCGTACGCCGGTGTTGGCCGAGGCCTGCGCATGGACCGTGCCCGAGAGCACGAAAGGCACCAACGCGCCCACGAGCCTCGCAGCCGAACGCACGCGCGTCACGGCTGCGACTCCAGCCAACGGCGACGCGCATCGACGAGCTCATGCGGCGCCGGTCGGTACGCCGGAAGCGAGAGCGAGCAATAGTGAACCCACAGCTCGCCTTGCGACGCGTTCGCAAACCGCACGATGGAGCCTCCCACCTCCGTCGAGTCGTAGGGGTTGCTGTTGCAGTTCTCGTAGCGGACCCAGACGTCTTCGCCTTCGCGAAACCCCGGCGGCGCCTTGTAGATGCGTTCCAGGCGATAGCGAAGGTACTGCGTTTCGGAGCCGCTATACGGGCTGGGGGGCGGCGGCCGGACCTGGAGCAGACGCATTTGGGCGACGAGCGACGCATCGCGAAGATGGCGCCACACCGGGTAGCGGTTGCAGGTGCAGGCGAAGGCCGTCGGCGCCGCCGAGGCCGCCGTCAAGGCGAGCGCCAGACAGACGAGCAACCTCGCCCCGCGGACGCTCAGGGGTCGAAGGGTAGGCACACACTACCAGTGCCCGGGGCGCCCCGATTCAGCTCGCGAGCACGACCATCGGCGTCGGGTGGTGCACGGCGTCGCGCTCGAAGCCCTCGGCGCGGGCCGCGTGCCAGGCGCGGGCGTAGCGCTCGGGGACCTCGTCGCCGAGGAAGGCGCCGGGCTCGACGTACTCGTAGATCTCGTCGTAGCGCTGGACCTTCGTCGGGCCGACGCGGCGGTGGATGTGCCAGGGGCGGAGCGCCTCGTGGCCTTCGAGGCCCGCCGCGCCGACGAGCTCGGCGAAGGCCTTCACCGTCGCCCGGTGGTACTGGGCGACGCGCGTGGCCTTGTCGCTGACGACGAGGCCGCGCTCGAGGGCTGGGTCCTGCGTCGCGACGCCCGTCGGGCAGTCGTTCGAGTTGCAGCGCCGGGCCTGGATGCAGCCGATGGCGAAGAGCATAGCGCGCGCCGCGTAGGCCCCGTCGGCGCCGATGGCGAGGAGGCGCGCGAGGTCGAAGCCCGTCGTCACCCGGCCGCTCGCCAGCAGCTTCACCTGGTCACGAAGCCCCGTCCCGACGAGGGCGTTGTGTACGAAGACGAGCCCCTCGACGAGCGGCGTGCCCACGCTGTTCGTCAGCTCGAGGGGCGCCGCGCCCGTGCCGCCTTCGGCGCCGTCGACGGTGATGAAGTCGAGCACGGCCCCGGTCACGAGCATCGCCTTCAGGATGCAGAAGAGCTCCCGGTGCTTGCCGACGCAGAGCTTGATGCCCACGGGCTTGCCGCCGCTCAGCTCGCGGAGCCGGTCCATGAAGAGCACGAGCTCCAGCGGCGTCCGGAAGGCCGTGTGACCGGGCGGGCTGATCACGTCCTTGCCCATCGGCACGCCGCGGACGGCGGCGATCTTCGCCGTCAGCTTCGAGGCGGGGAGGATGCCGCCGTGGCCGGGCTTCGCGCCCTGGCTGATATTCTCCTCGATCATCTTCACGGCCGGGTCCGAGGCCGTCTCCGCGAAGCGCTCGGGGTCGAAATCGCCCTCGGGCGTGCGCGCGCCGAAGTAGCCCGTGCCGATCTGCCAGATGAGGTCCGAGCCCTGCCGGTGGTGCTCGCTGATGCCCCCCTCGCCGGTGTTCAGCGCGAAGCCCGCGTCCGCGGCGCCGCGGCTCAGCGAGCGCACGGCGGCGCCGCTGAGCGCGCCATAGCTCATGGCGCCGACGTTGAAGACGCTCGCCTCGTAGGGCTGCCGGCAGGCCGCCGAGCCGATGATCACGCGCGGGTTCGCGTCGTGCACCGCGCGCGCCAGCATCGAGTGGTTCATCCACTCGTAGCCAGCCGCGTACACGTCCTGCTGGGTGCCGAAGGGCACCGTGTCCCGGACGCCCTTGGCGCGCTGGTAGACCAGCGACCGGCGCTCGCGCGGGTAGGGCGTCCCGTCCGTGTCCGACTCGATGAAGTACTGGTTGATCTCGGGGCGGATCATCTCGAGCAGGTAGCGCCCGTGCCCGATGACCGGGAAGTTCCGGCGGATCGTGTGGCGCGTCTGCACCATGTCGTAGAGGCCGAGGAGCACCACGGGCACGACCAGCACCGCGACCACCGTCGCAGCCACGGGAGCGACCGTGAAGAGGCCGGCGACGCCGCCGAGCGCGAGCGCGCTCGACGCGAGGAAGATGCCGCGAGGGGACATGGTCTCGTGAAACACGGTGGAGATCCCCCACGCCTTGAGACCCCACGACCCCGCCCGCTCCCCGTATCCTCCTCGCCGTGACCGAGCTCGCCGCCGGAACCGACTTCCCCTGTCCGACCTGCGGGGCCCCCGCGATGACCTTCGATGCCGTGAGCGGCGGCCTCGCCTGCCCCTATTGCGGGCACCGGCAGGCCGTCGACGCGACGGGGCCCGCGCCGAGCGAGCGCGCGCTCGAAGAGGGCGAGGCCCTCGCGCGCCGGGACGGGGCGCCCGTGGTCGCGGACGAGGCCCGGGGCTTCGGCGTCGAGGTGCGCACGACGCAGTGCCAGAGCTGCGGGGCGAGGGTGAGCTTCGCGGGCCTCGAGATCGCCTCGCGCTGCGATTTCTGCGGCTCGAACCAGGTGCTCGAGCAGGCCTCGAACCGGAACCTCATCCGGCCGGAGAGCCTCGTCCCCTTCGCCGTCGACGATGCCCGCGCGCGGCAGATGTTCAAGGACTGGCTCGCGGGGCTCTGGTTCCGCCCCTCGGACCTCAAGAAGCGCGCGGAGGTCGGCGATGTCTCCGGCGTCTACGTGCCCTATTGGACCTTCGATGCCGGGGCCGAGAGCCGCTGGCGCGCCGAGGCGGGGCATCGCTACCACGAGATGCAGACCGTGAAGAAGACGGTCGACGGCAAGGCGCAGCTCGTTCAGGAGCGCGTGCAGAAGATCCGCTGGGAGCCCGCGTCCGGGCACCGCCAGGACCACTTCGACGACCTGCTCGTGGTCGCCTCGAAGGGGCTCCCGAAGCGCATCGCCGACGGGCTCCGGACCTTCGATACGCAGCAGCTCCAGCCCTACGACCCCCGCTTCCTCGCGGGCTGGCGCGCCGAGGAGTACGGCGTCGGCCTCGAGGAGGGCTGGCGCGAGGCGGAGACGCGCATGCGGCGCGAGCAGGAGGCGCGCTGCGGCCTGGACGTGCCCGGCGACACGCACCGTGGCTTGCAGGTCGAGACACGCCTCGGTGGGCGCACCTACAAGCACGTGCTCCTTCCGCTCTGGATCGCGACGTACCGCTACGGGGACAAGCCTTTCCGCTTCCTGGTCAATGGCCAGACCGGTGAGGTGAAGGGCGAAGCGCCGCTGAGCTGGCCGAAAATCCTGCTCACGATCTTCATCGTCTGCGCGCTGCTCTTCGCGCTCTTCACGTCCTTCGGCGGGAGGTAGACTTCTTGGTTTCCCACGCCGCGTGGCGCGCCGGGTAAGCTCCCGGGGACGCGACCGGGGGGACGCTTCACGATGCGGGCATACCTCCGTTCTGCGGGCACGGAGGACGAATCGTGAAGCTACTCGGACAGACCCTTCTCGCGACGGTCATGCTGCTCGGCGCGCTCACCGCGTGCGGTGGTGGCGGCGCCTCTTCGGGCGGCCTCGTCAGCCAGACCCCGGCGACCGGCGCGGGTCCGGCGACGATGCAGATCATCAACTCGTCGAACGAGACGATCTACTACGTCTACATGAGCCCGGTGTCGCAGAGCACCTGGGGCGCCGATCTCCTCGGCAACAACGTGCTCCAGCAGGGCCAGATGTTCACGCTCTCGAACCTTCAGCCGGGCCAGTGGGACCTCCGCGTCGTCGACGCGAGCGGGAACTACAAGGAGTGGCGAAACCAGCGCCTCGACCCCGGTGGCACGTATACGCTCCAGGTCTCCTCGGGCGGCTGGTACCACGACTGAGCCCCGGAACCGGGCCGCCTCGCTCCGAGACGCGCCCGGTCGCCCGTGGTAGGTCTCGGCCATGCGCCGCGCCGTCCCCCTTGCCCTCGCTCTCCTCGCCCTCGCGGCGTGCGCCGGGGACGTCCGCTCCGCCACCGGCGCGGAGGCGCGCGCGCTCGTCGCGGCGGGCGCGACGCTCGTCGATGTGCGCACCGCCGGGGAGTTCGAGGGCGGCCACGCCGCGGGTGCCCTGAACGTCCCGCTCGGCGAGCTGCAGGCGCGCCTCGCCGAGATCCCGAAGGACCGGCCGGTGATCACCTATTGCATGGCCGGCGGCCGGAGCGGGCGCGCGGCGGCCCTGCTCGCCGCCGAGGGCTACGAGGTGCGCGACCTCGGCAGCCTCGCGAAGTGGAACGACGCCGCGCCCTGAGGCGGGCCATCGACGCCCCCGCGCGCTCAGACCGAGAGGTGGTCCTCGACCAGGACCCGATCGTCCGTCGGGAGCTCGGCGTCGACTTCGGCGTCCGTGAGTGAGCGGACGTGCGCGGCCTGGCGCTTGGCCCGCGCCCGCTGCCGGGCGAAGCCCCGCGGATCGAAGAACTCGTCGATGCGCTCCTCGCCGAGGAGTTTCTGGAAGTCGAGCGCACCGGCCGCATCCGTCGCCGGATCGGGCTTCTCGGCCAGCTGCGCGTCCGTGGCCTGGCCGCCGCCGCCGCAGGCCTTCGCCGCCGCCGCGTCGTGGTAGCTGCTCTTCACGCCGGCGCCCTTCTTGCCGAG
>JBCDGX010000432.1:0-5599 GCA_038750805.1 Myxococcota bacterium | reverse complement strand
GCGAGCTCGTCCTCGCCGAGCACGTCGTCGAGGTCCCGCTTGTTCCACTGGAAGACGAGGGGCGTCTCCGCGAGCTCCCGGCCGAGGTCCTCGAGGTTGCCCCGGAGGTTCTCGAGGGCCTCGACGTTCTCCTCGCGCCGATCCCGGCGGGAATCGGCCACGAAGAGCACGCCGTCGGCGCCGGTGAGCACGAGCTTGCGCGTGGCGTTGAGGCGGACGTCCCCGGGCACGGTGAAGAGCTGCAGGCGCACGTGATGGCCGCGCACCTCCCGCGGAGTCTGGGGGAGGAAGTCGAAGTAGAGCGTGCGGTCGACGGGCGTCGCGAGGGACACCAGCTGGCCGCGGCTCTCGGGAGCCGCCGCGCCGTGGATGGCCTGGAGCGAGGTCGTCTTCCCGGCGTGGCCGGGCCCGTAGTAGACGAGCTTCACGAGAAGCTCGCGCGTCAGCGGATTGACCTGCGCCACGGCCCCGGCCGGCTCAGCCTTCCCCGCCGGCCTCGCCGCCGGCGTCGGTGCCGGGGCAGTTCTCGGGCTCGCGTCGGCGGAGCTTTCGGGCCTCCCAGACGCCGCCGCCGGTCACGTTCGTGTCGTAGCCCCACTCGCCCTGGACCGCGTAGCTCCCGTCCGCCCCTGCCACGAGCTTGAAGTAGCCCCGGCCCGTGGACGTGCGCGGACGGCCGCCGACGAGCTCGCGCTGCTCCTCCCAGGTGAAGCGGAGCACGTCGCCCTGGACCGTGCCCTGGACCGTCCCCGAGCGCTCGTCCTTCGCGTAGCGCCCGACGACCTGGGCCCCGGTCTCGCAGAGGTGCATCTCCCCGTACTGCGGGCTCTGCCACACGCCGTTGAAAGAACCCCCTTCGGGCATCGTGCCGATGGGGATGGCGGCCTCGGGCGGGCCACCGCAGGCCGCGAGCGCGAAGAGGATGGGGAGGGCGAATCGGAGCGTCGTCATCGGGGCGGCACCATAGACCGCCCGCGGCACGATTGTCAGGGCACGTCTCAGCGGACCTCGGGGAGGTCCGGCGCCCAGAGCAGCACGCGCTCGCCCCGGCGGGCGAGGCGCAAGGCCTGGCGCAGCCCCGGGAGCTCCGGCGCCAGCTCGGCGAGCACGGCCGCCGCAGCCGCCTCTGCCGGCGGTTCCGGGGGCGCCACGTCGAGGCGCCGCGGCGCGATGAGGCGCGCGTCGAGGCCCCGGGTCTCCGCGCGTAGCTCGCCGAGCGCCGCCCGCGCGGCGTCGAGGCCCCCGAGCGCGTCGACGAGGCCGACCTCGTGCGCGTCGGCGCCGGACCAGACCCGGCCGCGCGCCAGCGGCTCGATCGCGTCCTCGTCCTTGCCACGCCCGGCCGCGACGAGGCGCACGAAATCCTCGTAGAAGCCGTCGAGCTCGCGGTCGAAGATCGCCCGCTCGGCGTCCGCGAGGGGCTGGGCCGGCGAGCCGAGGTCGCCATGGGGCGAGCGCCGCACGGTCTCGGTCCGCACGCCGAGGCGCTCGAGGAGCTCCGTCGCGACGAGGCGCGCCGCCACCACGCCGATGGACCCGGTGATCGTGGTCGGCTGGGCGACGATGCGGTCCGCGCCGGCGGCCACGTAGTAGCCCCCGCTGGCCGCGACGTCCCCGAAGGAGGCGACGACGGGCTTCTTCTCCTTCAGCCGGGCGACCTCGCGGTGGATGCGATCGCTGACCGCCGCCGACCCGCCGGGGCTGTCGACATGCAGCACGACCCCCGCGCAGCGCGGGTCCTTCCTCGCGGTCCGGAGCGCGGCCACCACGGCGTCCGCCTTGCGCTTGGCCCCGATGGCGCCCTGCACCTCGACCACGCCGACGTAGGGGCGCCGGCGGAGGCGCCGGAAGAAGCGCGCCTCCTGCAACGCGAGGTAGGTGCCCGCCGGCGCGAGGGTCTTCTCGCCGACGAGGGCAGGAAGCTCGTCCTCGTGAGCGACGTCGTCGAGGAGCCCGAGCTCCTGGGCCTCCGCGCCCCGCAGCATGGCCCGCGCGTAGAGGGCGTCGGCGTCCGTGCCCTCGGCGAGGCGCGCGTCGAGCGCCTCCCGGAGCCGGTCGTCGAAGGTCGCGAGGAGCGCGTCGGTCTGCGCGCGCTGGGGCCCGCTCATGCCCTCGGCGGTGAAGCCCTCGAGGGCCGTCTTGAACTCCTTCCGGGCGAAGGGCTCGAGGCGGAGACCGACGTGGTCGAGGAGCCCGCGGTAGTAGCGGCGCTCCGCGACGAGCCCGAGGGGCGCGAGCGTGGCCTGGGGCGGGGCGGCGATGCGCCCGGCCGCGCAGGCGACCCAGAGCTCCTTGTTCCCGCCCCCGTCGGGGAGGTGCACCAGCACCTTCTTGCCGCCCGCCTCGAGGCTCGCGAACACGCCCCGGAGCCCCTCCGCCATGGCCCAGCCGCACTGGAGGAGCGGCAGCGTGACCACCACGCCGTCGATCTGCGGGTCCGCCAAGACCTTCGTGGCCAGCGTCCGCAGCCGGTCGAGGGACGTGGGCATGCGCTCGCGGAGGTTCGGGAGGAAGCGCGCGAGCACGCGGTCCCGGCGCGAGGCCAGCTCGACGACCCGCGGCCGCAGCTCGAGGCGAAGCCAGCGCGTCTTTCGCCCGCGCGCCCGCCGCGCCGCCCACCAGAGCGGATAGAAGGGGGACCGGAGGACGTTCCACAGACCGAGGAGGAGGACCCGGAGCACGCGAGCAAGGTAGGGCGCCGCCGGAGACGAGCAACGAGGCGACGCCCGCCTCCGCGAAATGCCGGGGTTTTCACGCAATCTCGCGCGCCGGCCCCGCGCGTCGTGCGTCTTTACCCCGGATGCGCGCATCTGCTACGAAGGCCCGGCCCGAGAGCGCCGTATGCTGGGCCGTAGCCCGGAGCGGCCGATGCCTCTCCCTTCCTTTCCCTTCCCTCGGAGGAGTGGATGACCAACCCGCAGATGGTGATGTACGAGGAGGAGTTCAACCAGATCCAGGCGATCGTCGATCGCCTGGTGACGGAAGCGAACGCCCAGGTCGTGTTCATCATCGACAAGAACGGCCAGCTCATCGCGAGCGCCGGTGAGACCGAGCAGCTCGACACCACGTCCCTCGCCTCCCTGACCGCCGGCAACATCGCCGCGACGGGCGGCATCGCGAAGCTCCTCCGGGAGAACGAGTTCGCGGCTCAGTTCCACGAGGGCGAGAAGTCGAACGTCCACATCCAGCTCGTCGGCAACCGAGTCATCCTGGTGGTGATCTTCGGCCACAACACGACGCTCGGGCTGGTGCGGCTTCGCGTGAAGAAGGCGAGCGAGCAGCTCAACTCGATCTTCGAGGCGCTCCTCGCCAAGGTGCAGGATCCCGCGCACGAGACGCCCTTCGCCGAGATCACCGACGACGACATCGACAACCTCTTCAACGACTGAGTCTCTGGATGTCGTTCATCAACTATCTCTCCCGCGAGATCAACTGCAAGATCGTCTATTACGGTCCAGGTCTTTGCGGGAAGACGACGAACCTTCAGTTCATCTACAACAAGACGAATCCGGACGCGAAGGGCAAGATGATCTCCCTCGCGACCGAGACCGAGCGAACGCTCTTCTTCGACTTCCTCCCGCTCGCCCTCGGCGAGATCCGCGGCTTCAAGACGCGCTTCCACCTCTACACGGTGCCGGGGCAGGTCTTCTACGACGCGAGCCGGAAGCTGATTCTGAAGGGTGTCGACGGCGTCGTGTTCGTGGCGGACTCGCAGATTGCGCGCATGGAAGCGAACATCGAGTCGATGGAAAACCTCCGCACGAACCTCGCGGAACAGGGTTACTCCCTCGACAAGCTTCCCTACGTCATCCAGTACAACAAGCGTGACATGCCGAGCATCGCGCCCGTGGAGGAGCTCCGGAATCTCCTCAACCCGAACGGCGTGCCCGACTTCGAGGCCGTCGCGAAGGACGGCGACGGGGTCTTCGATACGCTGAAGGCCATCGCGAAGCTGGTGCTCACGGAGCTGAAGCGCGGCGGAGCCGGCGGCTGAGGCCCATGCGGAACCGGCACCGCGGAGCCGTCGCGGCGCTCCTGGCGTGCCTCGCGCTCGCCGGCTGCGGCGAGGACGGCTTCACGGACCGCTTCGAGCTCTCCGGCCGGGTGATCGACGCGAGCAACGAGCGGGGCCTCGCGGGCGCCCGCGTCGTCTTCTCGACGGATACGGGCGTCGCCACCGAGACGACGACGGGCGGCGGCGGCGGCTTCGAGCTGGCCATCCGCTCGGACACGCCCTTCGGTCAGCTCCGCGCCGAGGCCGAGGGTTTCGCGCCGGAGGAGGCGACGGTCTTCTTCGACACGCCGCGCCGGGTCGTGGACCTCACGCTGCGCCCGGCGCGGACCGAGTAGCGTGCGCGCGGCCCTCCTGGTCCTCGCGGCGCTGAGCTTCGCGCCGGCGCCCGCTCGCGCCTGGGAGCGCCTCCCGCCGGGCCCGGAGGGCTTCCTCGAGGCGGGTTTCGCGGGCATCCGGGGCATCACCGTCGGCCCCATCGAGTCCATCCAGCAGCCCGATCGGGGCTACGGCACCGCCGCGTCGGCCGCGCTCCTCGACCACCTCGTGGCCATGGGCACGAGCTGGGTCAGCGTCACGCCCTTCGGCCGCGTCTGGGACCTCGAGGACATGGAGGTGCAGCTCGACTTCGAGGCGCCCTACGAGGACAACCGCGAGGCCGTCACGCGCTTCATCGCCCAGGCCAAGGCGCGCGGCCTCCGGGTGCTGCTCATCCCGCATCTCTGGGTAGAGACCTCGGGCTGGCGGGGCGAGATGGACCCGGGCAGCCCCGAGGCCTGGGTCGCCTACCAGGAGAGCTACCGGCGCTTCGTGCTCGCCTGGGCCCGCGACGCCGAGGCCGCGGGCGCCGACGCCTTCAGCATCGGAGTGGAGTGCAAGAGCTGGTCGGGACGCTTCGGGCGCTACTGGCGCTCGCTCATCGGCGACGTGCGCGGCGCCTTCTCGGGCCTGCTCACCTACAGCGCGAACTGGGACGAGGCCGAGGCCGTGCTTTTCTGGGACCAGCTCGACCTCATCGGCATCAACGCGTTTTACCCCCTCGCCGATCACCCGGCCGCGACGGTCGGGGAATATCGGGAGGGGGCCCGGGGCTGGGTTCCCCGGGTCCAGGACCTCGCCGAAACGCTCGAGATGCCCGTGACCTTCGTGGAGGTCGGGTACACGACACGCGCCGACGCGGCGGTGGAGCCCTGGCTCTGGCCCGACGACATGGCCGCCGTCGTCGTCGACGAGCACGAGCAGGCACGCGCCCTCGACGCCACCTTCCGCGCCTTTCTCCCCGAGCGCTGGCTCTCGGGCTTCTTCGTCTGGCGCTACTACGCCACCCTCGACGACGTGAGCCAGGAGCAGATCTGGGGCTTTTCGCCGCACGCGAAGGAGGCCGAAGGGCTGCTCGCGAACGTGTTCGCGGCGCGCTGGGGCAGCGACGCGCCGCCCTGGTGGGACCGGCTGCCTCGTTGAACGTGGGCGCGGCCGGGTCCGCCGTAGTCGTCGCGGCTTGACATATAAGCGATCGCTTATTAGACGGAGCCAATGGACACGACGCCGGCCTTTCGCGCCCTCGGGGACCCCACGCGGCGCGCCATC
>JBCDGX010000431.1:0-5600 GCA_038750805.1 Myxococcota bacterium | reverse complement strand
CCGGCGCGCACCTCCGAGCCGTAGCCCGGGCGCACGGCGACGGCGTCGCCCACCTGCCCGCGCACGCTGGCGGGGCCCCCCTGGTGGTTCGAGACGCGGCTCGTGCCCTCGCCGTCGACGCTCACTACCGCGTCGCCTCCCTCGAGGGCGGCGCTCGCGCTCGGCGTCTCGACCTCGAGGCGCAGGCGGCCGAGGCGGCTCCGAAGGGCCCCGCGCTCGAGGCGGGCCGTCGTCGTGCGGCGCCGCGCCGTGCTGGCCTCGCCCCCGAAGATGATCACCAGGGTGTTCTCGCGCATGTGCACGATGGAGGTGTCCCGGAAGGTCACCTCGGCCGTCGCCTCGTCGAGCGTGTTCACGCGCCAGCCGCGGAAGAGGTCGAGGCCGCGGCTCGCCCGCTGCCAGTCGGCGGCCTCGGGTTCGCGCGCCTGCACGCGGCGGCGAACGGCGGTGAGCTCGGCGTCCGGGCTCGAGGCGGCGCGCCGCGGCGGCGGCGCCCCGGGGTCGCGGCGGAGCGTGAGCGTGACCCCCGGGCGGAGCGCCGGGCCGCAATGGCCGTACTCGCCGCCTTCGCGAAGGATCGGGTTGAGCTCCATGATCACGTCGTAACGACGCCAGTCGCCGTAGAAGCGGCGGGCGATGAGCGCGCAGGTGTCGCCGCTCCGCACGCGGTACTCGAAGGTCTCGCTGTCCTGCGCCGCTGCCGGTGCCGACGCGCCGAGCCAAAGGGCGAGGAGCGCCCACGCGGGCAGGCTTCGTTTCGCCACGGCCACTTCAGCGTCCCTTCCGCAAGGCGCGGGCGGCCTTGCGCGCCACGTCGGCCGCGTCCACCGGGCGCATCACCACCTCGGCGGCGCCCGCCTGTACGAGGCCTCGGAGCCGCTCGATGTCGCCGCGCTCCGCGTCCGCGATGAGCGGCCGACCCGGCCGGACGAGGGCGCGCACCAGATCGATGCTCGCGTTCGCGACGAAGACCGCGTCCGCCGGAGGGAGCGGCCCCGAGCCGTCGTCGCCCAGCGGGACCAGCTCGAAGCCGTGCGCCGCTACGGCGAGGTCGGCCTCGGCGCTCGCGTCGCCGATCCACGCGATGCGCTGCGTGGTCGCCACCGCGGCGGGGGCCGCGGGCATGGTCGGGGGCGCGGAGAGCATGCGCGCGGCGCGCCCCACGGTCTGGGAGCCAGAGGACGTCGGGCTCATGCGCGACTCCGCGCTCGGGTCCAGGGCCATCAGCGTGTCCCGGACCTGCGTCGGCGTGGGCCTTCGCTCGGGCTCCTTGGCCAGCATGCGCTGGAGCAGGTCGTCGAGGGCGCCAGGGGCGTCGACGGGGGGCTTCGCGTCGCGCAGGTGGGGCGGTCGCGCGAAGAGATGGCGCGCGAGGAGCGTGGGCAGGTCGCCGTGGAAAGGCACCTCGCTCGTGAGCATCTCGTAGAGCATCACTCCGAAGGAATAGACGTCGGAGCCCGGCGTAACTTCAGACGCGCCGCGCGCCTGCTCCGGCGACATGTAGTCCGGCGTGCCCGTGACGACGCCCTCGCGCGTGAGCCGACGGAGCCGGTCGTCGAGGGACTCCTGCGCGAAGGCGAGGCCGAAGTCCACGAGCACGACCCGCGGCCGCGCCGGGTCGCCTTCGAGCATCACGTTCTCCGGCTTGAGATCCCGATGAACGAGCCCCATGCCCGCCGTCGCGACGAGCACGTCCGCCATCGCCACCCCGATGTGGAGCACGAGGTCGAGCGGGAGCCGGGGCAGGTCCTCGTCGACGATCTGACGCAGCGTGGACCCGCGCAGGAGCTCCATCGCCAGAAAGAGCGTCCCCTCGTGCTCCCCGAAGTCGTAGACCTCCACCACCCCGGCATGACGGAGCGTCGCGAGGAGGTGCGCCTCCCGCAGGAAGCGGTCGCGCGTGTGCCGCTTCTTCGACGAGCCCGGGTGGATCACCTTCAGCGCCACCTCGCGTTCGAGGGAGGTCTGGAGCGCGCGGAACACGGTCCCCATGCCGCCGAGGCCGATCACCTCGCGGATCGTGAAGCGTCCGGCGACGACGTCCCCGGCCTCGAGCTCTCTCACGCACGCACCTCGTGGAGATGGACGGGCTCGCTCCGGCCGCTGAGCGTTCGCTCGCCGAGGTCGAGGAAGTCGAAGCCCTCGCCGGCGAGCACCCGCGTCGCCTCCGTCGCCAGGATCTGCGAGGGGCGGGCGATGGACTCGAGGCGCGCCGCCACGTTCACCGTGTCGCCGATGGCGGTGAACTCCATGCGCGTCTCGCTCCCCACGTTGCCCACGATCGCCTCCCCCGAGTTGATGCCGATGGCCAGCTGGATCACGACGCCATGGCGCTCCCGCCAGGCCTCGTTCCCCGCCTCGAGCCAACGCATCATGTCCTCGGCGGCGGCCAGCGCGCGAGCGGCGTGGTCCGGCATGTCCCGGGGGGCGCCCCACATGGCCATGACGCAATCGCCGATGAACTTGTCGACGGTGCCCCCGTGGCGGAAGACGATCTCGGTGAGGATCGTGAAGAGCTCGTTGAGGAGCGCGACGACCTCCTCGGCGCTCAGCTCGTCCGTGAGGGGCGTGAAGGCCACGACGTCCGCGAAGAGCACGGTGACGTCCCTTCGCGAGCCGCCGAGGTTCATGTCCTGCTCGCGGCGGACGACCTTGTCGACGAGGTCCGCGGGAAGGTAGCGGCCGAGGTCATGGCGGATCGCCGCCTCGCGCCGGAGGCGCTCCTCGCTGGCCGCGAGGTCCGCCGCGGCGGCGCTCATCACGTCCCCGAGCACGCTGAGCTCGTCGCGGGTCTGGAGGGTCACGCGGCGGTCGAAGCGCCGCTCGGCGAGGTCGTTGGCGAAAGCCGTGAGCGTCTCGATGGGCCGGGTGATCTGCCGCGCGGCGAGGAACGCGACGAGGAGCGCGAGCATCACGACGACCACGAGCGTGCTGAGCACGATGCGACGCATGGTGGTGTAGGAGGCGTAGGCGACCTCCCGGGGCACCTGCACCGCGACGGCCCAGGGCTTCGTGCGCAGGCCGACGAGCGTCCCGACCATGGGGACGCCCGCGGCGCTCGCGTGCTCGCTGCTGATCTGGAAGCGGCCCGTCACGGCGCCTCGATCGATCCCCTCGAGGATGCCGCGCCCGGCGACCGAGGGGAGCTCGGCCGCCCGGCTCGCGTCCGCATGCGCGAGCAGGCGCTGGTCCTCGTCGATGACGAAGATCGCGTCGTCCCGGTCGCCGAAGCGAAGCTCCGCCAGGCGGTCCAGGCGGCGCTGCACCGGCGCGAGGGAGGCCTGGGTCGCCACGAAGCCCGTCACGACCTCGCCGACGCGGAGCGGGACGACGACCGGCACGCGCGGTGAGCCCGCGGCGCGCACGGCCCGCCCGGTGCCCACGTTGTCTCGCTCCGCGAGCTCGCGGAGCGCCGCCGGCAGCGGATCGGAAGGTGGGGGGAGCGTCGCGGCCTCCTCCCGGACCACGTCCACGAGCCCGCCCTCCGCGTCGTAGACGATGGCGTGGTCGAGGTGCTCCCGGGAGGCGACGAGGTCGAGGACGAGACGCTCCGTGGCCTCCGGGTCGAGGGCCCGGTCGACGAGCACGCGCCCGACCGCGTCGAGGCCGTCCTGCACGTCGACGAAGCTCGCGTCGATGGTGCGCGCGACGTCGTCGGCGACGGCGAGCTGCAGCTCCCGGGCGTTCCGGCGGACGGCGTCCGCGTTGACCTCCAGCAGCAGCGCGCCGACCACCGCCAAGGGGACGAGGGCCAGGGCCGCGCCCACGAGGGAGAGCTTCAAGCGGAAGGGGATCGCCGGGCGCCGGCGACCGACGGCCCGCGGGGTGGCGGGGTCCACCGCGTGACGCTACCGCAGGATGCGCCGCGGTCCTCCCCGCGCGCACCCGGCATCAGGAATGAACATGGTTCATCCTGCGCGCGCTCACGGTGGACTTCAGCCCCGGAGGGAGGCCAGTACGGCCTGCGCCGAGTCGAGGAGCGCCGCGGAGCGCTTCTCGGCCGTGTCCTCGCCGGTTCGGCGGAGCGTCTCGAGGGCACCGCTCGCGTGCGAGAGCACCAGCGGGGCCTTCGCGGCGGCCTTGGTGACGGCCTTCGCCCGCGCCTTCGGGCCCCGGCTGCCGGCCTTCTCCGCGGCCTCGAGCACGGCCTTCGCACGCCTCGCGCCCTCCTTGCGCACGCGCCGGAGGGCGCTGGCGCCGATGCCCGCGGCCCCGTCGAGGGCCTGCACGATCGCCTCGTCCGCCCCCGGCGCATCGGGGAGCTCGTCGAGGATCTCCTCGAGCGTCCGCTCCTCCCAGCCGGCGATGGCGGCGCCACCCTCCGTCGCGTTCACGAAGCGGCCCTCGTAGTGCGTCGCGGCGGCTTCGAACCAGCGGCGGAAGAGCGCCATGTCGTAGGTCGTCACGACCTTCTCGCCGCCGCCCCAGGCGGGGACCTCGAGGCAGGGCTGGCTTCGGTGCGGGAGCGCCAGGCCTTTTTCGGCGAAGGCGCGCTCGGTCGCCTCGTCGTAGTCGATGGTGATCACGCCGTCCTCGACGACGGTGCTCCAGCCCTCGCGGCCCGTGCCGCGGGCGTAGGCGCGCCCCTCCGAGTACGCGAGGTCCTGGCCGACGAGCACGATGGGGTCGGCTCCCCAGGCCCGCGCGAGGGCGAAGGCCGCCGTCGCGACCGTGGCGCCGTAGTGAAGCGTGGACGCGCCGAGCGCGTCCGCGAGCGGGACGAGCCCCTCGTGCTCCTGCACGAAGAGCGCCTTGCGGTCCGTGGGGAGCGCGAAGGTCGCGGCGTCGGCGACCAGGTCGAGCGCCAGGACCCGCGTCCGCTTGGCCATGGCCGCGAGCTCGGGGCTCGTGCCGAGGGCCTCGATGCGGACCAGCACGTCGAGCACGTCGAGGTCCTCGGTCAGTGCCTTCGCCGCGGTGTTCACGGCGAAGACGGCGCCCTTCCGTCGCGCGGCCCGGAGCAGGTGGCGGTTCCGGTCGAGGCTCGGCCCCGCCGCGACGAGAAAGGCCGGACGTCCCCGCAGGGGCTCCCCGGCGGCGAGCGCGAGCGGGATGCCGCTCGCGTGCTCGAGGCTCGCGAGGCCCGACGCGAGGACGACGGCGCGGCGGCCCTCGGCGCTCGTCTCGCGCATCTTCCGGAAGCCCTGGGCGTCGCGGATGGCCTCCTTCACGCGCTCGTGGAGCTTCGGATAGCCCTCCGCGTAGCCGGGGGGCGAGAGGAGCACGACCGAGTCGCTGGAGGCGCCGCCGAGGGTCACCGCGTCGACGAGCTCGTCGATGCGGCTCACGCAGGTCACGCCCTCGAAGGCCGTCGGGAGGAGACCCCGCGCGGTCTCGAGGACCTCGGCGATGGGCTCGACGACGATGACCTTCTTCGCCCCGAGGCTCTTCAACCGGAGCGGTCGATAGCCGAGGCCGCTCCCGAAGAGCACGATCTGGTCGGCGCGCTGCACCACGTCGGGCGGAACGAAGGCCTTCGACGCCTTCACCGGGTCCTCGGGGTCCTCGAGCCAGACGTCGCCGAGGCGGAGCGTGGGCATGCCGTCCTCGGTCACCTCGAGCTTCAGGATGGCCTCATCGACGTCGGGGGTGGGGGCCGG
>JBCDGX010000430.1:0-5615 GCA_038750805.1 Myxococcota bacterium | reverse complement strand
CCGCCGCGTCGTCGGCCTCGGCGAGGGTCCGGGTGAGCCGTCCCCACATCGCGCCGATGGCGCGCGCCTCCTTCGCCGCGTCGGCGAGCGCCGGCCGGTCGAGGAGCGCCGCCGCCTCGTCGAGGAAGTCCGCGTAGAGCGGCCGCCCCGCGTCGGGCGCCGTGTACTCGTGCTGGAGGCCGTCGTAGGCCCGGCGGAGGCCGACGTAGGCGCGCGCGCCCGCACCGAACATCTTCGGCCAGCCCTTCGGGTCCTTCGCGTCGGCGAGGAGCCGCGCCCACTTCTCGAGGCCGCGCGTCCCCACGTTGCTCGCGAAGGGCTTGGCCGGGGGCTCGTCGTAGAGGCGCACGCTGGCGTCGAGGGCGCCTCGGACCACCGCTTTCCAATCGTGGCCGGCGAGGGGCTCCTCGAGCTCCACGAGGCGGTGCTTCGCCTTCGGGATGCTCCCGCGGGCCGCGGCCAGGGCCTCGTGGGGAACACAGAGCGGGCGCACGCCGCGGTCGTCGAGCCACACGTCGTCCCCGGTCGTGTCGCTGACCGCCCCGACGACGCCGACCACGTGCGGCGACATGCCGTGGAAGCGCTCGGGGACGCCGTAGTAGGGGAGCGCCGCGCCGTCGACGATGGAGAGGCTGGGGTGCCCGGCCTCGAGAGCCGCGTCGAGCTGCGCCCGCGCCTTCTTCGCGCTCCCGGTCTCGTGGACGGCGTAGCGCACGCCCGCGCGCGGCAGCGCCTCGGCGAGGTAGGTCCCGGGCATGGAGCGACTCCGCGCCACGAGCGTGAGCGTCGGCCCGTAGCCCTTCCACTCGAAGGCGCCGTAGAGGAAGCCGAGGCCCCCGGTCAGCCCGTGCAGCATCGCTTCGCTGAGCGGCGCACCGCCGGGCCCCGCGACGCCGAGGTGCCGGAGCGCGTTCGCAAGCGGGGCGGTCTCGCTCTGGATGCCGCCGCAGGGCCCGTAGCCTGCGAAGAGCCCATCGAGGCTCGGCGCGGCTCCGCGCTTTCGGAGCAGCTGAGCGCGGGCGGCGGCGTAGCGCTCGCCGGTCTTCTCCATGCGGGCCCGGACGAGGCGCTTGAAGTCACGGTTCTTGGTCATGGTCTCGATCCTCTCGAGCGCCCCGTGTCCCGCCGCCCCGGCTCACGCGGCGCCCCGAAAGGAACGTCCACGACATCGCGCTGCTATCGCAGCCTGACCACCGCGGAAGGGGCTGACCCTCCTTTGCTCCGTGGACGGTCCGGGCGGGGACCGGTCGGAGTTCGGCGCCGCGACGTCGCCGTGAGCCGAACTACGCCGACGCGGCGGCGACGTCAACGCTCGGCCGCGCCGGTCGCGCGACGGTCGCCGCGAGCAGGTTCGGCCGGTCCTGGTCCGAGTCGCCGCGGAAGAGGCGCACGGGGCCCACGCCCTTGGGCGCCTTCACGCTGAACGTGAGGTCGACGTTCCGGCGCTCGAAGGGCTCGAAATAGATCGGCAGCACGAGGCCCTCGTGGGCGCGCCGGTCCACGAAGCCCGCGGCGGCGAGGGCCGCCCCGTCCACGCCGTGGTGCACGAGATCGACGTAGTCCGCGCCCTCTCGCTCGAGGAGCCGGGCGAGGCCGCCGGGCACGCGGGCGAGCGCCGCCTCGTCGCCCCAGAGGTCCACGGCGCGGAGACACGAACGTTCGTTCGCCTGATTCCGGCGCCAGACGACGAGCGCCCGAAGCGCCCGCCCCTCGAAGACGCCGCTCGCGCCGTAGCGGTACCAGGGATGCTCCGCGAAGCGATGGCGAAGGTAGCCGGCGGGCTTGTGGGGCACGCCGACGAGCTCGCGCCCGAGGGCCTGGTCCGCGAGATCCAGGTCCCGAAGGGCCCAGCCCGCGGCGTCGCGACCGCGCACGCCCGGCGCTCCCGCCCTCCGGGCGATGCCCTCGTCCGGGGCGCCCGGATGGAAGAGCACGTGATGGTCCGCGACGCCGACGTGGTAGCCGAGGGCGCGGTAGATGGGCAGCACCACGTCGCTCAGGCCAAAGGCCGCGATCAGGCGCGGCCGGAGCCGTCCCCGGAGGAACTTCAGGAGCGCGAGACCGAGCCCCGGCACGCCCTCGCGCACCTTCCAGATGGCCAGGCAGAGATCGAGCGGGCCCTCGGCCTCGCCGTAGTGCTGGAAGGGGATGAAGCCGAGCGCGCCGACCATGCGGCCCGCGTCCCGCGCGACGACGAAGTTGAGCCGGTCGCCCGCGTGCCGGTCGCGGTGCTGGAAGCGGAGCAGCTCCGGCACGCGCACGAAGACGTGGTCTCTCCGCCAGTGGGCGTCGAGGAAGGCGCGGAGCTCGGCCTCCTCGTCCGCACCGCAGAAGGCCAGCGCGACGCTCACGCCGTGCTCCCGCCGTCGACGGTGAGCACCGTGCCGGTCACGCGCGCGGCGTCCGGTCCGAGCAGGTAGGCCACGGCGCCGGCGGCGTCCGCGGTCTCCGCGAGGCCGAGGGGGCTCCGGCGGCGGATGCTCTCGAGCTTCTCGCCCTGGAGCGCCGAGGTCATGGCCGTCTCCATGTAGCCCGGCGCGACGCAGTTCACGGTGATGCCGGCCTTGCCGAGCTCCCGGGCGAGGGAGCGGCTGAAGCCCTCGAGGCCCGCCTTCGTGGCGGCGTAGACGCTCAGGCCGCTGAAGCCCGTGCGCGCGATGATCGAGCTGACGTTCACGACGCGGCCGGCGCGCTCCTTGAGCATCGAGCGGCAGGCGTATTTGGTGAGCGTCATGGCGCCGAGGAGGTTCACGCGGACGACGCGCTCGATGTCCGTGGCGTGCATGGTCGCGAGGAGCCCGTCCCCGCCCACGGCGGCGTTGTTCACGAGCCCGTGGAGCGGGCCGTGGGCCTTCGTCACCTGGCGGACGAGGCCGGGGATCGCCTCGAGCTCGCCGAGGTCCGCCTGCACGAAGGCGAAGCGCTCCCCGTGCTCGGCCCCGAGCCCCTCGACGGCCTCCGAGCGCGAGCGAGCGATGCCGGCGACGCGGTAGCCGTCGCGGAGGAGCCGCGCGGCGATGGCGGCGCCGAGCCCTCGGCTGACGCCGCTCACGAGCACCAGGCGGTCGGTGGAGGCGCTCACGCCGCCTCGCCCCTCCGGACGATCTTGCCCGCGCCGTTCGTGGCCAGCCGGCCCGTGACCTTCACGCTGGCCGGTCGCTCGTAGGGCGCGAGGAGCGCCGCGCAGTGGGCGCGGAGCTCGCGCTTCAGCGCCGCCGGGTCCGTGCCCGGCGCGGGCTGGACCTCCGCCATCACCAGCGCCCCGGTGATCGGGCTCCGCCGCTGGCCCACCTTCGCGACGGCCACGCCGGGATGCGCGACCAGCACGGCCTCGACGCGCTCGGGATGCACCTTCTGGCCGCCCACGTTGATCACGCCGCTCGCCCGGCCGAGGAAGAGCACGCGCTCGCCGCGGAGCTCCACGGCGTCGCCGGTGTCGACGAAACCCTCGTCGTCGCGGAAACGCGTGCCCTCGCCGAGGTAAGCGCCGGCGACGGCCTCGTTCCGCACGAGGAGCCGGCCCTCGCGCACGCGGATCGCGATGCCCGCCGGCGGCACCTCGAGGAACGCAGCCGGAAAGCCGGCCTTGCCGTCGGTCACGGAGAAGCCGACCCCGGCCTCCGTGGAGGCGAAGATGTGGGCGATGCGAGCGCCCGGGAAGGCGTTGGTGAGGCGGTCGAGGAGGGTCTGGTCGGCGATCTCGCCGCCGAGCGTGATCTGCCGGAGCGGGAGCTCCTCGCTCCGCGCCGTCATGAGCAGGCGCCGCCAGAGCGTCGGCGTCGCCGAGAGATGCGTGCAGCCCCGGACCGCCAGCACGGCGACGCGCTCGTGAAGCGGGGCGCCGGGGTCCGGCGCGACCAGGCGGGACCCACCGAGCAGGCTCTGGAGGACCACCTGGAGGCCCGCGTAGCGCGTCGGCTCGTAGAGCAGGCCCCAGGTCGCCGTCCGGCCGCGGGTCGCGTCGCTCGTGGTCGTGCGGGTGAGCGAGCCGAGCGTGTGCCCGACGAGCTTCGGCTCCGCCGTCGTCCCCGAGGTCGTGAGCACCCAGCGCGTCGGGGGCGCCGCGCCCGGCTGCCCGAGGGCCCGCAGCTCCGCGAGGGTCTCGAGGTCCGCCCCGGGCCCGAAGACGTGCGTGCATCCGGCGCGCTCGGCCTGCGCGCGGACGGTCTCGAGGGGCGTCCCGGGCGAGGCGAGGAGGATCGTCTCAGCGCGCCCGTCGAGGACGCTCAACGCCCGAACGAAGGTCCGCACGTCGCGCACGCGGAGGGCCACGCTCGGCAGCACGTCCGGCGCGTCCGCAGCCTCGGCGAGGAGCGCGTCGGTGCGCAGGCCCGGCAGCACCTCGCTGACCGGCGCACGCGCGGCGAGGCGCTCGCGCAGCGTCGGGACCTTCGGGGCGCGGACGTCCATGCTCAGGCCGCCGCCGGCGCGTGGCGCTCGTAGAAGGCGACGAGCTCGCCGAAGGTGCGCGGGTACACGGCCTCGGCCGCTTCCGTGAAGGGGTCGTAGCCGAGCTCGTCCTCGAGGCGCGTCACGAGGATCGCGAAGCCGAGGGAGTCGAGGCCGGTCTCGAGGAGCACGCTGGCGTCGGCGAGCGTGGGAGCCTCGCCGCCGGCGTGCTCTTCGAAGACCTCGGCGAAGACCTGCGTCAGGGTGGTGCGGATCATCGTTCGTTCCTGTCCTGGGCGCGCCTCAGGCCGCCGCGTCGTCCTTCGTCTCGCTCGGGTGGAGGCGCGGCACCCAGTCCGCGAGGCTCCGGGGCTGCTCATCATCCCCGCGCGGGGCGTTCGAATCGGCGAGGCTGGGATCGCGGTCGAGGGCCCAACCCGCCCGGGCGAAGTCCTCCTCGCTGTCGAGGTCGAAGCTCCGGGCCGTGCTCATCACGACGGGCGCCGGGCTCGGGCCGATGAGCACGCCCTCGGCGAGCAGATCGACGTGGCCCACGTAGACGGCGCCGTTGGGCACGTAGAGGGGCGGGAAGTCCTGCCGCCGATAGCCCTTCGGGAACTCGGGGTAGAGCCGCTCGAGGCGGCCCGCCTCGATGTGGTGCAGGTAGGCCGGGGTGATCTCGGCGTCCACGACGCTCAGCCCCGAGGTCGCCCCCGTGCGCCGCACGGCCGCCACGCAGGCGTCGATGTCCGCCGCGCGGCGGAAGGGCGAGGTGGGCTGGAGGAGCACCACCCAGCGGTGTGGGAAGCGCGCCTGCATCGCCCGGGAGGCGTGGAGCAGCGTGGGCTCGAGGGGCGCCGTGGAGTCCGCGAGCTCCGCGGGGCGCGGCACGACCTCGAGGCCGAGGGAGCGTCCGTGGGCCGCGATCTCGCTGTCCTCGGTGCTGAGCACGACGTGGCCGACGCTCGTGGCCTCGGCGGCGGCGTCGAGGGCGCGGGCGACGAGGCTCCGGCCCGCGACCTCGCGCAGGTTCTTTCGGGGTACGCCCTGACTCCCGCCCCGCGCGGGGATCACGGCCAGCACGGCCCCGTCGTCGGGGGCCTTCGTCAGCGTGCGGACGTCGCTCATGCCACCTTCGCCTTTCCTCTTCACGCGCTCATGCGCGTCGGGGCGTCCTCGAGCGCCGCGCGGGTCCACTCGTTCGGGGCCGCGCCCGCGTCCATGGG
>JBCDGX010000429.1:0-5631 GCA_038750805.1 Myxococcota bacterium | reverse complement strand
GCGGAGCAGGTCGGCGCGGGTCGCCCCCGACTCGGAGGTCGCGAGCAGCGGTGGAGCGGCGGAGCCCAGCGTCGCGAGCTTCCGCCGGGAGATGCGCGCGAAGCCTCCCGTCGCCACGCCCGTGGGGATGCCCAGCGCGCCCAGGCGCCGGAGCGCCGAGCGCGCGCCCGCCCGGGCCGGCGGCGGCTGCACGGCGAGCGCTCGCGTCCACCTCGCCTCGTGCGCGCGGGCGATGGGCTCGACGGCCTCCGCCTCCACGTCGAGGGCCCGCAGGATCGCGTGATCCGTCGACGCGCCGAGCGCGTCCCAATCGGTCGTCGGTAGCTCCCGCCCGAGCACCTCACGGAACGCCTCCCCGAAGAACCGGTCCTCCCGCTCCCCGGTCATCAGGAGCGTGTCATCCAGGTCGAAGAGCACGAACACCCTCCAATCCTGCACCCGCCGCCCCGAGCCCGCCTGGTCCTGCCACCACCGACCCGGCGCCCAGAACCCTCGTGATCCTGCCGCCACCACCCGGCGCCCCGAACCCGGCCCGTCCTGCCACTGAAAACGGCGCGCACGAACCGGGTCCCACCCCGCGCGGCGGGTGCGGCGCGCGATGCCCCCCCGAACGAAGGTAAGCGTCTTGGCCGCCAGCCCCAACGGCCTGGCCAACGGCCAGCCGCCAGCCGGCTGCCCCGTCAGGACCCCGGATAGCCGAGCCGAAGGCAAAGGCGCCGCCGAGCGTGCAGCCAGCTGCCCGCCCCTACTCTCCCCGTAGAGAGGGGGGGCGTCGCGCGCCGGACCCGCCGCACCCCGCGCAAAGGCGCACCGGCCGAGCTAACGGCTCCCGAGGTACCGCTCGTCACCCACGAGGCGCTCGAAGAGCGCCTTCCAATCGAACACCCCATCCGTGTTCGACGCGTCACCATCCCCATCGAAGGCCGCGGCCTGCTCCGCGAGCCACTCGAGGTCGCCCGCGTCCATCGGGCGGTGGAAGAGGTGCTCGGCCAGGTTGCGCACGGCGCACTCGGCCACGCGCCCCACCTCCATGGAGGTGTCGACGAGCGCGACGGGGCCGAGTTCGACGTTCGGGACGTCCTCGTCCTCGAGCCAGGCCGCCGCGAGCGGCTGGCCCCAATAGGTCTCGAGCTCCTCCCCCTGCGACGAAGCGGGGGTCACGAAGTAGGCCTCGCAGAGGCTGTTGCAGCGCCGCCCCTGCGTGTCCTCGGGGTCGTCCGAGCCCCGCTCGCCACCGCAGCGGCACTCCGCGCGCGGCTCCGCGTCGAAGGTCATCGCTGCGTCGTCGAAGTAGCCGACGCTGCCGCCGTTCCGCCAGCGGCCCCAGTGCGCCGCCGCCGGCTCGAGCTCCTGGTGGCAGTCGGCGCAACCCGTCCGCTCGCGGAGGTTCGCCGCCGGCTCCGCCTCCTCCGCCGGAATCCCGTCCGACTGGGGCACGAAGGGATCGCAATAGAAGGCCGTGTAGAAGCGGTTGGCCCGCGCCCGGTCCGACGCGAAGCGCACGAGGTACGCCGCCGTCGTGAGCACGCCGGCGTGGACCCCGTCGCGCTCGACGCGATGCCAGCTCTCGTCGAGCGCCTCGATGCCGTCGAGCTCCGCGTCCGGTACCCGGTCGTCGTAGCCCACCTGCGAGGTGGTCCGGACCTGGTAGAGGTTCGGCTCCGAGTTGTACCGATAGTAGTGCGCGGTCGCGCCGTTCACGTAGGTCTCCGGCGTGCGAAAGATGTCGAGGTAGCTCCGCCCCTCGCTCACCACGCGCTCGATGAGCCGGAGCGGCTCCTGCGTGAACCCCGCCTGGAGCCGCTGGTAGTAGGCGCGCCCGGCGTCGTCGCTGAACGCCGCGGGCACACAGAACTGCAGGTCCGGGCCGCAGCCGCAGGTGGCCTCCCGGCTGCTGAACGTGCAGGCCGCGCCGGCTTCCCCCGGCTGCGTCAGCACCACGTTGGCGTCGAAGGCGCAGACCTTGATCGGGTTCTCCGGGTCCCAGTAGGGCGCGACCATCACGTAGCCGTCGATGTCGCAGACGCCCCCGCGCCCCCCGCTCGTGCAGCCCGGGTCCTCCGGCTGACGCATGGGCAGCGGCCGCCCGGCCTCGTCGAAGGCCGTGTGCGGCACGTCGTCGCAGATGTAGCGGTTGTTGCCCCGGTAGCGCGCCTTCCGGTTGTTCACGAACCAGAGACCGGTCGTTCGGTTGCGCGTGAGCTGGCGCTCGCCGGTCCCGAGGTTGACGAGCGACTGGTCGAAGGACGACCAGAGCAGGAGCCGGTGATACTCCATCACCGTTCGGTTGAACTCGGGGCTCGCGAACATCTCCTCGCGCATGGCCTCGAGCTCGGCCCGCGGGTCCGCTGCCTCCAGCATGCGGAGGTTCTCCTCGACGCTCGGGATGCGCCCGCGCACGTCGAGGGAGAGCTGCCGCAGTACGCGCAGGGGCGCGGCCTCGAAGGTCGGCGCGCAGACCTCGCCCAGCGGTTCGTCGTTGAGCTGGGCCTGCACCGGGACCGCCCCGACGAGCACGAGGGCGAAGGCGAGCGGGCGGGTGATCGTCGTCATCGTCAGCTCCTCAGGCCAGCCAGGCGTCCAGTGGGGTGGTGCGGAAGGCGTAGGGGTCGAGCCCCTGCGCCGCGAGAAGCGTCGCGCCGATGCGCTCCGGGAGGATCACCTCACCGGTCTCGCTCGGCCGCCCCGTCACGGGGTCGACGGCGAGGAGCCCGAGCGAGTCCTCGACGGAGGCGCCGAAGACGCCGTGCTTTAGCCCGCCCCCGAAGGCGAGGATGCTGTTCGAGAACCAGTGGTCCCGGCCCCCGTTGCCGTTGATGCGCGGCGTCCGCGCGAACTCCGAGTGGCAGACGATCATCGTCTGCTCGAGCATCGGGTCGTCCCGGCGGAGGTCCCGGAGCAGCGCCGCGAGCGCGTCGAAGGCCTCCTTCAGGTCCCGCGGCTGGTCGTTCGCCCACTCGCTCCCGTGATCGTCGAGGCCGTTCTGGAGCTGAGCGCTGACCGAGCTCGAGAGCCCGGTCTCGAAGAGCCGGTACACCGTGGCGGCCACCACGGCGGGATCGTTGCCGTCGTTCGGGTTCGTGATGCCGTACTCGGTCTGGAGCCGCATGTCCGAGCCCAGGTCGAAGGCCGCGCCCAGGTCCCGCTCGACCGCGAGGCGGAGCCGGTCCCGGGCCCCTTCGGCGAGCTCGAGGGGAAGCGCGCCGTCGTAGCGCGCGTCGACGCAGCTCGACTCGGCGCGCCGGGCCGCATCGAGGAGCGCCTCCACGTTGCTCGGGAGCGTGCGCCCGCGCGGCACGAGGAGGTCCCGCATCTGCGTCGCGCGGCCGATGCGCGTGCCCGTGAGGGTCGGGTCCTGGCTCTCGTTGAAGGTCGGCATGCCGATGGACATGTTCGGCAGCACGAAGACGCTCGGGTCCGTGCCCGCGGCCATCTTCGTCCCAAGCGAGTCGCCCCGGGGCACGACGCCCGCGGGCGCCTGGAAGGTGTTCACGTAGGCGCGCCCGGTCGGGTGCGCGACGGTGTTCATGTTCACGCCGCGGAAGAGCGTGAGTACGTCGCAATGCTCGACCAGGGACTCCATGGTCCGGCCGAGGATCGTCTCCTCGCGATCCTCGCCGATGCGGACCGGGATGGGCTCGCGCCACTCCGCGGGAAGCAGCGGCCGGCTGCTCTCCGCGCCCGTGTGGAGGTCCGAATAGGTCCGCGAGGGGTCCCGCGGGTCCGGCCCGAGGAGCACGTCCCAGCCGCCGTTGAAGTAGAAGCTCACGAAGCGCCGCTGCATCGAGCCCTGGGCGAGCAGGTGCGCCGCCGGCCCCACGGAGAGCGCCGCGGCCCCACCGAGGAAGCCGCGAAGAAGGTCTCGTCGAGAAAGTCGGTTCACGTCGGCCCTCAGTACGTCAGGAAGTCGGTGTGGGAGGCGAGGCCGACGCAGACGGCCCACCAGCGGTCGCGCATCTCGTCGTCGCGGAGATCCCGGTCCAGCTCGTTGAGCGTCAGGATGCGCAGGTAGGGCTCGAGGGCCGGGTCCCCGGCCGGCAGCGCCTGGCCGAGGAAGCGGAGGAAGAGGTAGCGGAGGTTCTCCTCGAGCACCGCCGGGTCCCGGTCCGTGATCAGCGCGTCCCGGAGGATCACGCCGGGCGCGCCGCTCGCGCGGTCCGCCTCGATGGCGTCCCGGCACGTCGCCCGGGCCGCGTCGTCGACGAACTTCGCGAAGGTCATGGAGAGCTCCATGCCCTCCTCGGTCACCTCGGCGAAGTCCGGCCGGCCGAGGCTGCTGGCGAAGCGCTCGTACTCGGCCCAGCTCTGCCCCGTCGCCACCTCGAGCGACCGGTAGAACTGGTTCGCCGTCAGGCGCCGCAGCCGCCGCCCGGAGGGGTTCTCCGCCGTCCCGATGGGGGTCGGCGTCGGCGCGTTCGGGTCCACGACCGGTACGTCCGGGTTGCCCGTGGGCTCCGTGCCCGGAGGGATGGCGGTCGGGATCGGCGGGTCACCGACCTGGCCACTGCACGCGAAGCACAGGCCCGCGAGGAGGAGGAGGGGCGCACGCATGGTGAAAGATTACGTCAAATCCACCCCCAAAGGGCGTTACGGCAGCGGTTTGCGAACACTTCGACGGTCGAAAGGGCCTTCTACCTGACGTTTCGTCGCCGTCGCCTCCCTCCGCGCACCATGCCGAGCTGCTACGCTCTCGCCGTGCGCCCTGAGCACGTGCTTCCCCTCGCGCTCGTCGCCCTGGCGGGATGCGTCGAGGACGACACCCCCCGCGGCCGCGAGGCACGCCCCCCGACCGAGGACGTCTTCTTCGAGGAGCCCGTCTCGATCTTTCCGCGAAGCGTCGGCACGGACGCGCCAACCCTCGCCGGCCGGGTGACCTGCAGCGCCCTCGAGGCGGACGAGCGCGTCGTCGCCGTGACCGCGGCGGGCGAGGCCTGGCTCGCGCGCGAGGTCTCCGGGGGCGTGCGCGTCCGTGCCCTGGTCCCCGGCGAGACCGCCGTCGATCATGGCCGGCTCGGCGTGACGCCGCCCCTCGAAGGCGGCCGGGCCTGGGAGGACGGGACGCTCGCCTTCACCGCCGGTGGCCGCCTCTGGCGCTTCGACGGCGCCCTCCTCGAGCCGATCCGCTGGCCCGAGGGGCTCCCGGCGCCGCGGGGCTTCTGTGGTGACCCCGGCGAGGACGGTGGCGATGTCTTCGTCGCGGCGGGCGAGCGCCTCTTCCAGCGCGAGGAGGGGCAATGGCTCGAGTGGGTGCTCCCCGAGGACGGACGCTTCCCGAGCTTCGGGAGCCTCGAGGGCTTCGCCGCGCCGGAGGACGCCTGCCGGAGCCAGGACGAGTCGCTCTTCGTCGGCAGCACCGAGGGCCTCGTCTGGTCCATCGCGCGCTGGCGCACGGAGACCCTCGAGGACCTCGAGGGCGCCACGGCGCTGGCCCACGACCCCGCCTTCGGCATCGCGGTCGTCGTCGAGGGCGAGCTGCTCACGGGCGGCACGCTCGTCGCGCCGGACTTCACGGCCACGCGCTTCGCCGCGGGCGCGCCCGAGGCCCTCGCCGCGGCCGACCGGACGCTCTGGGTGCGCGTGGGCGACGAGCTCTACCGGGGCCGCGATGGCGAGCTCGCGCGCGTCGAGGGC
>JBCDGX010000428.1:0-5642 GCA_038750805.1 Myxococcota bacterium | reverse complement strand
GCGCGCGGCTCCGGCGGCGCGACGTAGAGACTCCCCGCGCCGTCGGTCTCGAGAATGGCCAGGGCCGGATCTAATCCCGGGGCCTCCGGGCTCGCGCCGGGGAGCGGGAGCGCGGGCCTCGGGAGCGGCGCCGCCGGGACCCCGACGACATCGCCGATCCACGCGAGTCCTTCGCCGAGCGCCCCCACGCCCGCGACGTAGGCCTTCACGAAGGGAGCCCGTCCCGACGCCCGGTAGGCGCCGATGCTCCGCCGGAGGCTCATGGTGAGCTGCGCCGCCCCGGGGCCCCCGGCGTCGAGGTCCACGGCACCGCCGCTCAGCGTGCGGGCGAAGGTGCAGGCCCCGCCGTCGAGCACGCAGACCTCGGTGCGGGTCGCGTCGACCTCCACGAGGAGCACGATCTCCGCGGTCGCGAGCTCCGGCACGACGTGCACGAGGCCGTCCAGGGCGGCGGCCCCGACCGCGAGCTCCTTCGGGTCGAGGCCCGCGCTCGCCAGCTCCGCGAGGCGCGCGGCGACCCGGTCCTTCGGCACGGCCGTGGCCAGCACGCGGAAGGTGGCGGCGTCCTGGTCGACGGGCTGATGGTCGACGACCGCGTCGATGACGTCGAAAGGCAGGAGATCGTCGAGCTGCTGCGGCAGCGTCTCACCGATCTTCTTTGCCTTCGCCACGCCGATGGGGAGCTCCACGGCGCGGAGCGAGGCCTCCTGGCCGTCGAGGGCCGCGACGACGAGCTCCGGCGCCGGGACGAGCTGGCCGAGGACCTGCTGCACGGCCGCGGCGAGCGCGTCGGCCTCCGCGTCGGGCCCCGGGGGCGTGCCGTCCGGGTACGGGCCCGGGGCCTCCACGCGCGCGCCGGCGTACTGGAGCACCTCGACCTTCCGGAGCGAGGTCCGAGCCAGCACGCCACGTACGTCCTGGCCGTCGATGTCGATGCCGAGAATCCGCGCCATCAGAGGACTTCTGCCAGAGGCGACCCGGCGAGGTCGCGAGTGAGTTCGCGTCGCCAGGCGCGTCCACGAGCTGAGGGGAAGTGGTGCATGTTCGAGGGGGAGGAGGATGGCGGCTGGCGGTGACCCGGCGCGCTCGCCCGGGCGGCAGCCCGTTAGTCGACGCGGTAGTAGTGGAAGATGCCGAGCCCCGGCATGCGCCCGGCGTTGGGCGGCGGCGGGGTCCAGCGGTCGTGGAAGTTCATGATCGTGTTCAGCCTGGTCTTGGCCTTCCAGCCGCCGACGCACCAGCCGGTCGCGTCGCGCTCGCGGCAGCCCGCGCGGCCCGTGACCTGGATGGTGAAGATGCGCGCCGCGGTGACGAAGCTGTTGTCGATCTCGACGCGCTGCGCCGCCGGGACGCTGATGGGCTGGAAGAGGAGCGGGCTCTCCTGGCCGAGGAAGCCCTGGAGCATCGGGTAGAGGTCGCGCGAGCCGCCGCGCCCCTCGACGAAGTTCAAAAAGTCGCTGACGCGCGTGAAGAAGGGGACCGGGAAGAGCTGCCGCGCCGTGTTCAGGAGCTGGATGAACTTCGCGGCCTCGAGGGGATTCGCGCAGAGCGTCTGTCCCTCGAGGAAGGAGCAGAGCCGGGCGAGGAGCACCTCCGGCGGCCCCTCGTTCACGTTCACCAGCCCGGACCCGTAGATCGTCAGCGTGCGGGCCTCCGGATCCTCCGGCCGCGGCTCGACGAAGGTCGCCCAGAAATCGTCGCCCACGCCGCGCACGAGGCGGAGCTCCTCGAGGGAGTCGAGGGGCGCGTTCTTCGAGCGGTAGGGGTCGTCGAGGCGCGTGTAGATGTCCTCCTCGGAGCCGCTCGCGTTCACCTGCGCGCGCCCCGGATCGAACACCGTGCGGTCCGTGTCGTAGTCCCACCAATCGATGAGCGCGCCGATGGCGTCGATGCGGCTCGTGAGCTGGCCGTCGCGGTCGCGCTGCTGGAAGAGCGGGTCGAAGGGGCTCGGCGCCTGGTAGCCGCCGGTCATCGCGAAGAGCTGCATCGCCAGGCTCCGCCGGGCCTGGTCGCCGGCGAAGTTCAGCGGGAGGTTCACGTTGATCTTCGAGTTCTCCGCGAAGGCGACGATCTCGCAGCCCGCGTCCGTGCCCTCGAGGCCCTGCGCGGCGCCCAGATCGATGCCCGTCGAGAGCCCCTGGCTCCCCTCGTAATCGCAGAAGGGCTTGAGCACCTCGTTGGCCAGGTTCCAGACCGGCAGCATCGGGGGCGGGCGCCCGATGAGGGCCTGGTAGAGCGGCGCGACCGTCGCGCGGATCTGCGGCTCGCGCTGCACGAGGAGGCGCGTGAGGTTCAGGCCGCTCCGCGCCATGAACTCGGCGCGGACCTCCTCGCGCGCGCTCGTCGCGATGGCGAAATGCGTGCCCGTGGTCTCGTGGAAGTCCGCGAGCACCACCGTGAGGATGACGACGGCGGTGATGGCGATGATCAGCGCCACACCGCGCTGGCGCTCTGCCCTCGGTCGGCGGTTCCGGCGCCCGCGGCGCGCATGCGCGCGCGGCAGGCGGCGCCCGCGGCTCGAAGAGCATGCAGCGCCGCGCAGCACGAGGCGGCGTCTCGTCGCGCGTCGCCTCATGGGTTGTAGGTCGCGTGGTTGAGGCCGAAGCGCATCGGCAGGGCCGTGCGCGTGGCGTAGGTGAGCGTTTGGCCGCGCCGGCGCGGGTGCGGCACCGAGAGCGTGATCTTCACCTGCACCGGGAGCAGGTTGGGCTGGCCCGTGACGCTCGCCTCGTTCTCGATGGTGGTCCACTCGAGCTGCCACTCGCCGGTGGTCGGGTCGAGGTACTCGAAGTCCAGCCCCTCCACGTCCTCGAGGAGGATCTCGATGCGGCCGCCGCGCCGGCAGTCCTCGTCGATGCGGTTCTGCTCCCGCCGCGCGAGCACGAGGACGTCCTCCTCCGGGTGCCGCGTGACGAAATAGCTCACCTCGTTCTGGTCCGACTCGTGCGCGTCCCGGTAGAGGCGCCGATGGCCGAAGGACGTGAAATCGAGCCGGTCCCCGCGCGAGCGATCGTCGCCGACGAAGCAGGTCTCCGTGACCTCGAGCGAGGGGCTCGGGTTCACCTGCGCCGAGACGTAGGCCATGGAGATCTCACGGGCCATGCGCGCGAGCGCCGCCTGGATGACGTGCTGGCGCTCGAGGTCCTCCTCGACGCGCTGCTTGTTCCTCGCCGTCTGGCTGAAGCCGCCCCAGACCGCCGCGGAGACCATCGAGAGGATCGCGATGGAGACCATGGCCTCGATGAGCGTGATGCCCGCCTCGGAGCCGCGCCTCATCGGCCGTTCGCTCCGGTGTTGTTGTTCCCGGCGTTGTTGTTCCCGGCGTTGTTGTTGCCCGCGTTGCCGCCGGCGCTGATCTGCTCGATGGCCTGGTCGACGGCGGCCGCGTCCGGCGCCGCGCCCTGCTCGGCGACGAGGTACTGGAAGACGTCGAAGCTCAGCTCCCGCTCGCCCTCGGTCCACATCACCGTGACCTTCGCGCGCCGCACCTGTTCCTCGATGCTCGGCTTGAGCACGGGGAAGGCCAGGGAGATGGCTAGCTCGGCCATCGCGTCGCCGCCGAAGTTGCCGCCGCCGCCGAGGAGCGAGTCGATGGTGTTCGTCTGTGCGGCGGAGTCGCCGAGGATCGACTCGGCGCCGCTGCCGGCGAGCGGCCCACCGGCCGGCGCGTCGCCTTCAGGCGCTTCGTCCTCGAGGAGCCCGTCCTCGAGGCCGAGCTCCGGGAGCACCACGCGCTCGACGCTCCACTCGCACTCGAAGCCGTCGATCTCGCCGCCCTCGCAGCATTCGTCCCGGCCGCTCGCGTCGACGGCGGGGAAGCCCTCCCGGGCCATCTCCTCTTCGACCTCGAACATCTTGCAGCGGGCCAGGTTGGCCGCGACGGAGACGTGTCGGGCGCGGCTCGCGACGGCGATGGCCTGGCCCTGGCTCGAGAAGATCGCCGTCAGCCCGACCGCTAGCATGGCGATGGCGACCATCACCTCGAGCAGGGTGAACGCGCGGCTCCGGGTCGCGCGCCTCATCGCGAGTCCCTCACCTCATCGCCCTCGTCCTCGAGGTCGACGGGCTCGTAGGCGTAGTTGTGGATCTTCCCGGCGCCGGTGAGCGCGTGGATCTCGACCGTGAAGACGTGGTCGTTGCGGTCCGCGAGCTGCACCGTGGCGTGCTCGGCGCGGCCGCCGGGGAAGAAGTAGATGAAGCCCTTGCCCTCGATGCGCGGCTCCGGCTCGTGGGGCGTCTGGATCTGCACGATGCGGACCCCGTCGAGGGCGCGCGGCCGGTAGCGCCGGATGGGATCGCCTTCGCCGTCCACGATGGGCCCGAAGGCCGACCGGTTCGCCTGGACGACGACGGTCTCCTCGATGCGCGCCTGGGCCATGGCCCAGGGATCGACGGCCGCCGTGTCCTCGTCGGGATCGATGTTCCGGTCTTCCGAACGATCGATCGTGACCTCCCCGTCGGCCTCCTCGAGGGCGAGCGTGCCCTCGTCGAGGTCGAAGGCCAGCCGCACCGTGCGCCCCTTCGTCACCGAGCGATGGAAAGCGAAGCGCGCGCCCGCCACGACCCGCGTGCACGCGCTCTTCAGCTTCGTCCGGTGGATCGCGCCGACGCCGTAGCTCACCCCCGCCATCACACCCGCGAGGAGCGTGATCACGATCAGGATCTCGATCAGCGTCATGCCGGCGCGAGATCGGCCGCGCCGTCCGGCGCCCGCGACGCGAGCGCGGAAGGGACGGAGCCGCGGCTGGGGGGCGGGCGTCACGAGGGGCTCACTCCACGTCGTCGGGGCCCGAGATGTCGTCCTCGGTGTCGAACTGCTCGTCGGGCCCGGCGCTCGTCACGAGGATCTCCGTGCCCTGGCACTCGATGCGGTACTCGTTGTCCCAGGGGTCCACGGCGCGCTTCGAGCCGTCGAGGTAGCCCTCCTCCTGGAGCGCCGTGCCCGACTGCGGGCACTCGTTGTTGTCCATGTAGTAGAGCTGTACGGCGCTCCGCATGGACTGACCGTCCGTGGCCGCCTGGCGCAGGTTCGCCTTCTGGAACTGCGGCAACACCGCGACGCCCACGGCGGTGGCGATGAGCGCCATGATGATCACGACGATCATGATCTCGACGAGCGTCATGCCTTCCCGGCGAAGGGAACGGCAGCTGCGGCGCCATGAGAGAGCGCGGCGCGAATGGAGGATGCGGCGCGAAGCGAGGGTGCGGGTCATCAAGCTCACCTTCAGTAAACGTTGTCGTCGACGAGGAGCGAGCCGCTCGGGCCCGCGCTGAGCACGGCGACCTCGTCGGGGTCGGTCCGGCTCGGACATTCCACATGGAGCTCGCGACCCCAGGCGTCCTTCGGGACCTCCTGGAGGTAACGAACGCGCGAGCGCGGCGGGTGCACGAGCTCGTTCGGCGAGGCCGGGCAGCGGCCCACGCGAGCGCGAAAGGTCTCGAGGGCCTGGCGCATCTCCGCGACGGCGCGCCGCGTGTCGTCGCGCTGGTGCCGGGCGCGGGCGCGCTGGGCGAAGGCGGAGGCCACGAGGAGCAAGACCGCCGAGGCGAGGGCGATCTTCCAGCGGGGGCCCGCGAGGAGCGAGCGCAGCCCGCCCCGCTGCTCCCAGGGGAGGCGTAGGCTGCTGCTTCGGCGCCGAGGC
>JBCDGX010000427.1:0-5652 GCA_038750805.1 Myxococcota bacterium | reverse complement strand
CCTGGCGGTCGTTCAGCTTGATGCTCGTCAGGTGAACGACGATGGTGTCCGCCAGCCGCGACGGATCGTCGATTGTCTGGACGGTCATGAGCATCTCCGGCGGGATGCGCTTGTTCAGCTTCACGTAGGTCTCGAAGGTCCCCTGCACGCTGCGCATGAGGGCTTCGATCTCCACGGTGCCGGCCGGCGTGTCCTCCACGATCTCGCAATCGCAGAGGAAGAACTCCTCGTTCGGGATGAAGCGCTTGATGCGCGCCCGGCGCTTGCCCTCGACGAGCACCTTCACGGTTCCGTCGGGCAGCCGGAGGAGCTGAATGATCGTCCCGATGGTGCCCATCTGGAAGATGTCGTCGGGCGTCGGGTCGTTCGTCTTCGCCTTCTTCTGAGCCGCGAGGAGGATCTCCTTGTCGTGGCTCATCGCCTCTTCGAGGGCGTTGATGGACTTCTCGCGCCCGACGAAGAGGGGCACGACCATGTGGGGGAAGACGATGATGTCGCGAAGCGGCAGCAGCGGGACGACCTTCCCGCGGGAGGCTGCCTGCTCGTTTCGGTCGCCGTTGTCGTTCTTGTGGAAGAACAAGGTCTCGCGCTCCCTGGCGGGTCGTCCGCCGCGGGCCGGGGCCCGCGGACGTTAGGCGAGCTCCGCTTCCTTCTCGTAGACGATGAGGGGCTTCTCGCCGCTGGCGATGACCTCCTCGTTCACGACGACTTCCTTGATGCCGCACTGCGACGGGATGTCGTACATGATGTCGAGCATCGCGTGCTCCATGATCGCACGGAGACCGCGGGCGCCGGCGTTCCGCTTCAGCGACTCGCGGGCCACGGCCTTGAGGGCCGGCTTCGCGAAGGTCAGCTTCACGCCGTCCATCTCGAAGAGCTTGTTGTACTGCTTGACCAGCGCGTTCTTCGGCTTCGTGAGGATGTCGACCAGCGCGTCCTCGTTGAGCTCGTGGAGCGTCGCGATGACCGGTAGACGCCCGATGAACTCCGGGATGAGACCCGCGCGAAGAAGGTCCTCCGGCTGCACCTGCTCGAGGAGCTCACCGACGCGCTTCTCCTTCCGCGAAGGAATGTCCGCGCCGAAGCCGAGGGTCTTCTCGCCGATGCGCCGCTCGATGACCTGGTCGAGGCCGACGAACGCACCGCCGCAGATGAAGAGGATGTTGCCCGTATCGATCTGAAGGAAGTCCTGCTGCGGGTGCTTGCGACCACCCTTCGGCGGCACGTTGGCGACCGTGCCCTCGATGATCTTGAGGAGCGCCTGCTGCACGCCCTCACCGCTCACGTCGCGGGTGATCGACGGGTTGTCGCCCTTGCGCGCGACCTTGTCGATCTCGTCGATGTAGACGATGCCCCGCTGCGCCCGCTCGACGTCGTGGTCGGCGTTCTGGAGCAGCTGAACGATGATGTTCTCGACGTCTTCGCCGACGTAACCGGCCTCGGTCAGCGTCGTCGCGTCCGCGATGGCGAAGGGGACGTTGAGGATCCGGGCGAGCGTATGCGCGAGCAGCGTCTTACCGGAGCCCGTCGGCCCCAGAAGCAGGATGTTCGACTTCGAGAGCTCGACCTCGTCCGAGGCCACCTTCGAGTCGATCCGCTTGTAGTGGTTGTGAACGGCGACGCTCAGGACCTTCTTGGCGCGGTCCTGGCCAATGACGTACTCGTCGAGAATCGCCTTGATTTCGGCCGGCTTGGGGAGCGGCGTCCCCGTCCCGACCGACTCGTCGCGGTCGACCTCCTCCGCAATGATGTCGTTGCAGAGGGCGATGCATTCGTCGCAAATGTAGACGGTCGGGCCGGCGATGAGCTTCTTCACCTCTTTCTGGGACTTGCCACAGAAAGAGCACTGAAGGTTTCCATGTCCATCGTCGCGCGGTCGGTTGGGCACCGAAAAATCCCTACTTTCCAGGAGGATTAGCTTCGAGCATAGCGACGGCGAGGTGGCCCGGCAAGGTCGCCGAAACCGTATCGCGCCATCTTGTCACGCCCCCGAACGGGGAGAATCCTTGGTTCAACGACGGGGTTTCCTCGAGCTGGACACCCCTGACGCCCGCAGGCGCCACTCTCTACGTACGGCTCGATTTCCGCGGCGTGACCACCTCATCGATGATTCCGTACTCCTTGGCCTCCTCGGCCGAGAGGTACCGGTCACGCTCGGTGTCCTCTTTGATCTTCTCCACGGGCTGGCCGGTGTGGTCGGCCATGATGCGGTTCATGCGCTCGCGAAGCTGAATGATCTCGCGGGCATGGATCTCGATATCGGTCGCCTGGCCGCGGACCCCGCCGAGGGGCTGGTGGATCATCACGCGGCTGTTCGGGAGGCAGCGCCGGAGGCCCGTCGACCCGCTCGCGAGGAGCCAGGCGGCCATGGACGCGGCCTGCCCGAGGCAGACCGTCGACACGGGGCAGCGCACGTACTGCATCGTGTCGTAAATCGCGAGGCCTGCCGTGATCACGCCGCCGGGGCTGTTGATGTAGAGCGTGATCTCCTTCTCGGGGTCATCGCTCTCGAGGAAGAGCATCTGCGCGATGATCGCGTTGGCCACGTCGTCGTTGACCTCGGTGCCGAGGAAGACGATGCGGTCCTTGAGGAGCCGACTGTAGATGTCCCAGGCCCGCTCGCCGCGGTGCGTGCTCTCGACGACGACGGGCAGGTAGGCCCTCGGGTCCTCGTATTTCCTCATGCGTCGTCCTTTGCCTCGTCGCCCGCATCCTCGCCGGCGTCGCTCGGCCCGTCCTCGGCCTCAACGGCAGGGGGCGGGGCGTCGTGAATGGTCGCACGTTCCCTCAGGAGCGTGACGAGCTTCTCCTCGAGAAGCTCGTTCTCGAGCTGCGATCGGCGCTCGCCCTGGTACTCGACCTTGACCTTGGCGATGTGCTTGCCGGTCTCCTCGGCGATGGCCTGGAGCTTCGCCTCGATCTGCTCCTCGTCGATCTCCACGCCCTCGAGGCGCGCCATGGCGCCGAGGAGCAGACCCGCCCGTACGCGGCGCTCGGCGCGCTCGGACATGTCGCCGAGGAGCCGCGGGTCGAGGCCGCCCTGGCCGGCCATCTGCATGAACATGGCCATCTCGTACTGCATGGCCTGCTGCTGCTCCTGCACCATGGACGGCGGCACGGGGAAGGCATTCAGGTCGATGAGCCCGTCGATGAGCTTCTGCTGGAGCTCCCGCTTCGAGCTCTTCTCGGCCGTGGCGAGGAGCTTGTCGTGGATGGCCGTCTTGAGGTCGGCCAGGGTCTCGTGGTCGTCCGAGACGTCCTTGGCCAGCTCGTCGTCGATGTCCGGCAGGAGGCGCTCGCGGAGCTCCTTCACCGTGATCGCGAAGACCGCCGTCTTGCCCTGTAGCTCCGGGTTCGGGTGGTCCTCGGGGAAGGGCACCTCGACGCTCACGTCCTCGCCCGGCTGCGTGCCGAGGAGGCCCTGCTCGAGCTCCTCGAGGAGCTGATCGTCGCCGAGGTCGACCTCGCGGCTCTCGGCGCCGAGGGCGTCCTTGGCCTCGCCGTCGATGGTGACGGCGTAGCCGATGGTGAGCTGGTCGCCGGCCTTCGCCGGTCGCATCGGATCGGGCTCGCGCAGGTCCGAGTGCTCGCGCTGGAGCTTCGTCAGCTCGGCGTCGACGGCCTCGTCGGCGATCTTCGGCGTCTCGTGCCAGACCTCGAGCCCCTCGGTGGTGACGGCGCCGAGCTTCGGGCGCACCTCCATGCGGGCGGTGAACTCGAAGGATTCACCGTCCGTGAGCGCGCCGGGGTCGACCTCGGGGCGCGCGACGACCTGGATCTCGTGCGTCTCGACGGCGTGCAGCAGGCCCTGCTCGACCAGCGAGCCGCTGACCTCGGCCTTCACCTGCGGCCCGAAGAGCTGCTTCACGACGTTGCGGGGCACCTTGCCCGGTCGGAAGCCGCGGACGCGCGCGGTCTTGGCGATTTTCTTGTAGCTCTCGTCGAGGTCCTTGCGGACGCGGTCCCAGGGAACCTGGACCTTCACCTCGACCAGGATCGGACTGATTTCGTTGACCGTGGACTCCACGTCGCTCTCGCACCCTCTCCGGTCGTGACCGGCTGAAGAGCAGGGTTCCTACCGCCCGACCCCTTCGGGGTCAACGCGCTCTCGCGCCCGCGGGACCCTCGCGCTGGAGGGTGGCGAGGGCCGGCTCGAGCGTTTCCAGGACGGCCGCGCCTTCCGCCTCGTCCAGCCCCATCAACACGACCAGCGCGCGCCCCTGGCGCTCGGTCCGGGCCCCGAGCACGGCTGCCTCGGCTTCGGAGGCCTCGCGCGCGTCGTCCCAGCTCGTCAGCCACACAGCGGCCCCCGCCTCGCCCCGGCGATAGATGCGGAGCCGGTCCCCGCTCCAGCCGGCGGCCGCGCCCCGGTCGACGGCCCCCCGACCGATGACGTCCCCCGCGCGCCGGCCGAGGAAGACGCCGAGCTCGAGCTCCCCGAGCGTGTCCTCGGCCACCTCCTCCCAGCCCGCGGCGTCGAGGGAGGGAAGGGCCGGGAGCGCGATCGCGTCGAAGCCTTCGCCGGCGAGGTACTTCTCCGGGTGCATGACCAGCTCCGAGCTACCGGGCGGGGCGCGGAAGGCGGCGTCGATGCGCGTGAAGTCCCCATTCGACGCCAAGCGCGCGCAAAAGCGGAGCCCGTAGAGGTAGGGCATCACCAGCGTGGTTCGGAGAATCGTCGGCGCGTCTGCGAGGGCGTCCTGGCCGGGCGCCGCGAAGGCCTCGAGCAGGGTCTCCGTGTCGACGGCGCCGAGGCGCTCCCCGAACCGCGAGAGCACGAAGCGCCGTCGCTCCTCCGCGACCGCCAGTCCCCCGGCGCTCCGGAGCGCGCCGCGAAGCGCCATGGTCAGCGTCGCGTCCCCCTCCGCCAGGCCCCGGAAGGCGTTGGCGGCGTCGCTATCGAGGTCGTCCTCGTCGTCGGGGAGGCCGAAGCGCTGGTCCTGGAGCGCGTGCACCAGCTCGTGCACGAGCACCATCTGCGCTTCGCCCTCGCCCGGTCGGCGGAGCGTGTCGAGCACGTCGTCCCGCACGACGAGGCGCTCGCGCTCCGTGTCGTAGTAGCCGACCACCTGGTCCGCGACGACGCTCGCGAGGAGCGCCCGGACGTCCGTCGCGGGGTCGAGGAGCCCGAGCGTCGCGTACACGAAGCGGGTCTCCTCGAGCTCCTCCTCCTCGAGGTCCGCCGTGAGCGACTGGGCGATGGCCCGCGGGGTCTGCACGGTGAAGGCGACGGGGCCCGTGAAGCGGAGCCCCCGGAGCGTTTCCGTCTCCGCGAGGAGCCGCGCGAGGAGCCGCGCCTCCGCGTCCGTCGCGGGCCGGCTCCCCGGGGGATCGGCGACGGCCTCCACCGGTGCGACGGGCGCGCGCACCGAGGCCGGGGGCGTCGAGGGCGGGGGCGCGGCCGGAGCCGGCGCGCAGCCGAGCAGGGCGAGAGCGAAGGCGAAGGCGCGGCGCATGCAGGCCCTCAGCGCGCGCCGCCGACGGGGATGGCCATGGCGACGACCTGCGGCCTGCGGTGGAAGCGCTTGGCGAAGAATCGCCGGAGCGAGCGGGCGGCCTGCTCCTCCACGTCGTCCACGTCCCCGAGGTCCCGCGCGAAGCGCCGCATCTCGTCCCGCACCACGGCCGCGGCGTCGTCGAGCACCTCCTCGG
>JBCDGX010000426.1:0-5654 GCA_038750805.1 Myxococcota bacterium | reverse complement strand
GGGGCTTCTCGCCTGCCGGCCCCGCCTCGAGAGCGCGTGGCGGCGGCTGCCGACGGTGTCGGACTTCATGGACGTCGTCGAGGAGGGCGGGGAGCGGCGCATCGTCGAAAAGGAGGGCCCGCCGCTCGATGGCGGCGGGGAGGGGACACCGTTCCACCGCGGGCGTGGGCGCCTTCTCCACCCCGGCGCGCGGCTCGAGGCGCTCGGCTACCCGGACGCCGTCACCGGGGACGCGACGACGGTCCCCAGCGACCAGGCGCCCTTGCTCGAGGTCCTCGGCCTGAAGGTCCACTACCCCATCCGGACCGGGCTCCTTCGGCGCGTGACGGACCACGTGCGCGCCGTCGACGGCATCGATTTCGCGGTCTACCGCGGTCAGACCCTCGGCCTCGTGGGCGAGTCGGGCTGCGGCAAGACGACGACGGGCCGGGCCATCCTCCGCCTCCAGCGGAAGACCGCCGGCACCGTGCGCTTCGCCGGGCAGGACGTGCACGCTCTCAAGGGCCCCGAGCTCAAGGCCTGGCGCCGGAAGATCCAGATCAACTTCCAGGACCCCTACGGCTCGCTGAACCCGCGCATGACCGTCGGCGGGGCCATCGCCGAGGCCATGGCGATCCACGGGCTCGGCGGCGACGACGCCGGCCGGCGGGCGCGGGCCGCCGCGCTCCTCGAGGAGGTCGGCCTGAAGCCCGAGCACCTCTCGCGCTATCCCCACGAGTTCAGCGGCGGGCAGCGCCAGCGCATCGGCATCGCCCGGGCCCTCGCCGTGGAGCCCGAGCTCATCGTCTGCGACGAGAGCGTCTCGGCGCTCGACGTGAGCGTGCAGGCGCAGGTGCTGAACCTCCTCCGGGACCTGCAGGAAGAGCGCGGGCTGACCTACCTCTTCATCAGCCACGACCTGAGCGTCGTGAAGTTCATGAGCGACATGATGGCGGTCATGAACGCGGGGAAGATCGTGGAGATGGGGCCCGCCGACGCCGTGTACGCGGGGCCCCGCGAGGCCTACACGAAGCGCCTCATCGACGCGATCCCGAACGACTCCCTCGCGAACATCCGCCGCCGCCGGGACGAGCGGGAGGCCGCCGCCGGCGCAGCCTGAGCCCTGAGGCTCAGCGAAACGCCTTCCACACCGCGTCGCTGAGGCGACGCAGGGTGCTCAGCTCCTCGAAGCCGGCCGCCGTCAACCAGCGGAAATCGTCGTGCTCCGCCGAGGGCGTGACGTCGCCCGCGACCCATTGGGCGCGGTAGACGATCACCGTCATGGGCACCCCGTTGCGGTCCGCGACGTAGACGTCGATGGGCCGGGTCTCGACGGTCACGTCGAGGCCGGACTCCTCGACGATCTCCCGGCGCGCGGCGGCGAGGGGCTCTTCGCCCGGGGCCACGCGCCCGCTGATGGTCTCCCAGAGGCCCGCGCCGGCGTCCTTGGTGGACGCCCGCTGCATGGCCAGGACCCGATCCTCGCGCACCACGACGGCCGCCACCGCGACGAGCTGGAGGCCGCTCCCCATGGGGCGGAGGATGCCAGGGCCGGCTGGCGACCGAAAGCCGGGGACGCTCCGCAGCCCGTCGCGGACGGAGGACGATTGATGCCGACGCGGCCGGGCGCCTACCCTGAACGGGGATATGGCCCATCGCGATCGAGCCGCGGGTCGGGGTGACCCGCAGGCCAAGGATGCACGCGCGCGCGCCGCGCTCGCCTTGGCCGTCGGGACGACCCTCGTCGCCGCCCCGGTCCGTGCGCTCTGGACCGAGGCCGCATGGTGGGCGCCCTTCGCACTGTGGGGCCTGCTCGTGGCCTTCGGGGTCATCACGGCGCGGGCGCTCGAGCGGAGGCCGCGCGCGTGAACGAGGTCGTTCTCCCGCTTCTCCTGACGCTGGCCTACCTCGGTCTGCTGGCCACCGTCGCGCATCTCACGGAGGAGAACGAGCGCCTGGCCCGCGTGGCCCGGCATCCCGTGGCCTACGGCCTCGCCCTCGGCGTCTACGCGACGAGCTGGACCTTCTACGGCGGCGTGGGCTTCGCGCATCGCTCGGGATGGGCGTTCCTGGCGATCAGCCTCGGCGTCACGCTCAGCTGCCTCGCGATCCCCTTCCTCTGGGAGCCCCTCGCGCGGGTGCTGCAGCGCCATCAGCTCACGAGCGTCGCGGACCTCTTCGCCTTCCGCTTCCAGTCGCAGGTCGCCGGCGTGCTCGTGACCCTCTTCATGGTCGCGGCGCTCCTCCCCTACCTCTCGCTCCAGCTTCGGGCGATCGCCGACGCCGCGGACTTCGTCGGGAACGGGATGACCCCGGCGTGGATGGGCGTGATCTACGCGGGGGCGCTCAGCCTCTTCGCCGCGCTCCTCGGTGCCCGCTACGCGGATCCGGCGCGCGCCGGCCGGGGGCTCCTGGCGACGCTCGCGCTCGAGTCCCTGGTGAAGCTCGGGTGCATCACCGTGGTCGGCTTCGCGGCGCTCGAGGGGGTCTTCGGCGGGCTCGCTGGCCTCGACGCGCACCTCGAGGCGCACCCGGAGGCCCTCGAGCGCCTGCAGGCCCCGCTGCGCGAGGGCACGGCGCCCTTCAACGCGCTCCTGCTCCTCGCGTTCGTGGCGGCCTTCCTCCTCCCGCGCCAGTTCCACGTCGCCTTCGTCTCGAAGCCGAACCCGCGTCATCCGCGCGGGGAGCGCCACCTCCGGGCGGCGGCGTGGGTGCTGCCCCTCTTCCTCCTCTTGCTGAACCTCCCGCTCCCGGTCCTCTTCTTCGCGGGGGAGAAGCTCGCGGAGGCCGGCACCCCGCCGGACCGCTTCGTGCTCGTCGCGGCGACCTCGCCGGTCATCCGGCTCGTCGCCTTCCTCGGCGGCGTCTCGGCATCGAGCGCCATGATCCTCGCGAGCTCTCTCGCGCTCGGCGGCATGGTCGTGAATCACCTGGTGGTTCCCCTCCGCGGCACCCGCGGGCTCTCACGCCCCTACGTCCACCGCATGCGCCAGGTCGTCATCGTGGCGCTGGTGGCCGCGGGCTTCGCCTTCCACGTCTCGTCGCCGCGGCACGGCACGCTCGTGGACCTCGGCCTCGTGTCCTTCGCGGCCGTGCTCCAGCTCCTGCCGGGCGTGCTCGCGAGCCTCTTCTGGCCGCGGGCGACGCGCGAGGGGCTCATCGCCGGGCTCCTCGCTGGCGGCGCCGTCTGGCTGACGATCACGGCGCTACCGCTCCTCGGCTGGTCCTCGCCGAGCGAGGCGCCGCGGGCCCTCGGCCTCGACGTCGATCCCCGCGGGGCCGCGGTCTGGCTCAGCCTGCTCGCGAACGGTCTGGCCCTCGGCATCGGCAGCCTCGCGACCGTGCCCCGGGCCATGGAGCAGGCCGCGGCGGCCTCCTGCGCGAACGTGCTCGGCTCGAGCTCGCGCAACGCGCCGCCGGCCTATCCGGTGCTCGAGCGGCGCATCGTGGCGGCGCTCGGCCCGAGCGGAGCCGCCACGGAGCTGGCCGCGACGCGCGCGCGTCTCGAGATCCACGAAGGCGACCGGAGCCCGCTCTCCATGCTCCGCCTGGCCGACGAGCTCGAGCGACGCCTGAGCGCGCTCCTCGGTCCCCTCGCCGCCCGGCGCATCGTCCGCGGGGACGACGCTCCGGAGGCGGTCTCGCTGGTGGCCGCCGAGCTCCGCTTTCTTCGCGACCGCTCGAAGCGCCGCAGCTCGGTGCCGCCGCCGGCCCTCGAGGCCTCCCTCGAGCGCGTGCGCCGCTACCTCACGGGCGTGCTCGACGAGCTGCCCCTCGGCGTCTGCGCCGTGGACGGGAGCGGCGCGGTCGCCGTCTGGAACCTCGAGCTCGAGGAGCTCACGGGCATCGAGGCGGAGGCCGTGGTCGGCCTTCCCCTCGAGCAGATCGGGCCACCCTGGGCGGACGTGCTCACGGGAGAGCTGCGCGGCGCCCCGGGCGCCATGGTGCGCGTGGTCGAGGGCGGCGAGCACGAGCACATCCGCGAGTCCGTGCTCCCGACGGCGCGAGGCGAGCGCGTCCTCCGCTTCCGGCGGGGCGTGCTCCTCGAGGGCGCGTCGATGTCCGACTCGCTGGCCGGGCAGGCCGGCGCGCTCGTCGTGGTCGAAGACCTCACGGAGCGCCGGGCGCTGAGGCTCCAGGTGGAGCACCAGGACCGCCTCGCGTCTCTCGGGCGCATGGCGGCGGGCGTGGCCCACGAGCTCGGCAACCCGCTCGCGGGCCTGCTCATGGTGGCGAAGAACCTCGCGCGCGAGCCCGAGGCGCCGGACGCGAACGAGCGCCTCGAGCTCATCGTCAACGAGGGGCTGCGCATCGAGGCCACCCTCAGGGAGCTTCTGGCCTTCGCCCGAAAGGAGGGCCCGCGGGACTCCCTCGAGCTCGAGCGCGAGCACGTGCGCCTCGAGGACGTCTGCCGGGACGCGCTCCGCCTCTCGGGGATGGGTCGGCGCGGGCCGGCGGTGAACTTCAACCTGGACCTCGGCGGCGCCGGCGAGGTGCTCGGCTCGCGGCGTCAGCTCACGCAGGTGCTCGTGAACCTCCTGACGAACGCGCGTCACGTCTCCGCCGAGGGCGGCGCGGTGCAGCTGCGCGTGCGTCCGGAGACGGGCGGGACGGGCGCCGGCTGGAGCCTCGAGGTTCAGGACGAGGGGCCCGGCGTGCCGGCGTCGGTGGCCGCGCGGATCTTCGAGCCCTTCGTGACGACGAAGCCCGTCGGCGAAGGCACGGGTCTCGGCCTCGCGATCAGCCTGCGCATCGTCGAGGAGCACGGAGGCACCCTGGATTTCGAGAACCTCGGGCCTAGCGGAGGGGCGGTGTTTCGCGTGTGGCTCCCGCGGAGTCCGGCGCCTTCGGAGCAGGCGACGGACGGCGAACGCGGGGCGGGGGTCGCATCGGAGAGAGTCGCATGAGCAACATTCTCGTCGTCGAGGACGAGGCGGTGATCCGCGGGGAGCTGGCCCGCGTGCTCCGCCGCGAGGGCTATGAGGTCACGGCCGTGGAGGACGTGCCTGCGGCGCGGGACGCGCGGCCGGCGGCCTTCGACCTCGTGCTCACGGACCTACACCTTCCGGGCGCCAGCGGGGACGCGCTCCTGGACGAGACGCCTGGCACGCCCGTGGTGGTGATGACGGCCTTCGGCAGCGTGCGGACGGCCGTCGAGGCCATGAAGCGCGGCGCGGCCGACTACATCTCGAAGCCCTTCGACCCGGACGAGCTGCTGCTCATGGTCGAGCGGGTGCTGGGACGGAAGCGCCTCGAGCGCGAGAACGAGGCCCTGAAGCGCACGCGGCCCTCCCCCACGGGCATGGTCGGCGGCTGCGAGGCCATGCGGGACGTCTTCGGGCGCATCGAGAAGGTGGCGCCCACGGACGCGACGGTGCTCGTGCTCGGCGAGTCCGGCACTGGCAAGGAGCTCGTCGCCAAGGCGATCCACGAGCAGAGCGAGCGAAACGTGAGCGGCGCCTTCGTCGCCGTGAACTGCGCCTCGATCCCCGAGAACCTCGTCGAGAGCGAGCTCTTCGGCCACGAGCGCGGGGCCTTCACCGGAGCCGTCACGCAGCAGACGGGGCTGGTCGAGGCGGCCCACGAGGGGACCCTCTTCCTCGACGAGATCGGCGAGCTGCCGGCCTCGGCGCAGGCGCGCCTGCTGCGCGTGCTGCAGGAGCGCGAGGTCCGGC
>JBCDGX010000425.1:0-5663 GCA_038750805.1 Myxococcota bacterium | reverse complement strand
CCGCATCACCCGGCCTGGGTGCCCGTCGCCGTGACCGCGCAGCTCGCGAAGGACGACGCCGCGGAGGCGCTTCGCCTCGCGGACGCGGCGCTCGAGGCGCACCCCGGGGACGTCCGGCTGCTGAGCGCCAAGGCGGACGCGCACTTCGCCTCCGAGCAGTGGGACGCCGCCCTCGTCGTGCTTCGGCAGGCGACGGAGGTCGCCCCGGACGACGTGGTGCTCCAGGGGCGGCGCGGCGAAGCGGCCCGCCGTGCCGGCGAGCTCGAGGAAGCCCGGGAGGCCCTCGACGCGGCCCTCGCCCTCGACGCGGCCCACGGGCCAGCCCTGGTCGCGCGCCTCGCGCTCGACGTGACGGAGAACCGGCTCGCGGACGCGGAGACCATCGTCGGGCGCCTGAAGGAGCTGCGCGAGAGCGGCGAGGCCTACCAGCGCTGGCTCGGGCGCTACCACGTGGCGCGGGGCTCGGGGTACGCGGGCGTGCGGGACCTGAACCGCAGCCTCCGCATGTTCCGCCGGGACCCGGAGCCGCGGCTCCTCCTCGCCGACCTCTTCATGCAGGCGGAGCTCTACGGGCGCGCGAACACGCTCTACCGGGCCGCCGCGCGCATGCGCCGGGCGACGCGGGAGCAGCGCGTCGCCGGCTTCCTCGGCGCGGCGCTCTCCTACGGCCGGGACCGGAAGACGAACCGCGTCGCGCCGCTGCTCGAGGAGGCCATCGCGGCGGCCCGCGGGGACGACGGGGACCCGGAGGCGCCTTCGCCGCTCGCGGACGACCCGCGCTATGTACTCGCGGAGGCGCAGGTCGAATACAACCTCGGCCGCGCCCCCGCCGCGCAGCGCCTCGCCGAGCGCGCGCGTTCCCTCGACCCGGAGGGGCCCACGGCGCCCATCGCGAGCCTGCTCCTCGCGCTGATCGACGACCGGCGGCGTCGGGACCCCGAGGCGCACCTCCGGGCGGCGATGCAGACGCCGAACCCGCAGCCCCTCGCCTTCGGTCTCCTCGCCAAGCGCCTCGGCGCGAGCGAGGAAGGGTGCGCGCTGGGCGCGGCCTACCTCCGCGCCGCACCGCGCGGGGACGCGCGGCAGGCGATTCGCTCGCTCCGCACGGACTGCGAGTAGCGGGCGCGGGCCGGGTTCAGAGCATGCGCTCGGCCGCGCGGCGCACCTGGAGCACCACGCCCGCCGCGTCGTGGTGCCCGGCGGACCAGCCGATGAGGGCGGCGAACCAGACCTGCTGGAGCACGGCGGCGACGATGCGCGCCTCCTCGTCGGCCTCCGTGCCCCACTCGCGGACCTCGGAGATGCGCTCGCCGCGGATCGCGCTGACCACGAGACCCGTGATCACCGCGTGCATGCTGGCGAGGCGACCGGGCATCCCGTCGCTCAGCGCCACGGCTCGGAGAAAGGCCCGGGCGAGCTTGGGGCGCTCGAGGAGACGCCGGGTGGCGTCGCGGAAGAAGGTCTCCACGCGCTCCGCGGGCGTGTCGCCGGCAGGCACGTTCTGGAAGCGGGCGAGGAGCTTCTGCCCCTCGCTCATCATCGCGGCGATGAGGATGTCCTCCTTGCTCGCGAAGCGCTTGTAGACCGTGCCCAGAGCCACGCGGGCCTTGGCCGCGACCTCCCGCAAGCGCACGGCCTCGTAGCCATCCCCCGCTGCCAGCTCGATGGCCGTCTCCACGATGCGCGCGGACCGTTCGTCCATGGCCAGGGCCTACCACGAGAACGCGTTTCTCCCCGCGAATGCCGAGGCATCGCCGGTTCGGTCGGCGTTCCCGACGGTTCGCGTCGGTCTGACGACGGTTCGCGGAAAATCGACGCCGTCCCGTCACCTGCTCGGCCGGCGCCGCTAAGGTCGCCGCGAGCGCGAAACTCCCCGGAAACCCCATGCGACGTGCGTCTTCCCTACTCCTCTCGGCCCTCGCGCTGGCGCTGCTGCTGGCCTTGCCGGGCGTGGCTCGCGCCAACCCCGAGCCCCCCGCCATCTACGATGCCCGCGTGATGGGCATGGGCGGGACGGCCCTCGCCACCCTCGATAACGCCGCGGCCCTCTTCCACAACCCGGCGCAGCTCGACCGGGTGAACCGCTTCTCGATCACCGGCGTGTTCACGGGCCTCCTCGTGCGGCTCACCGGGTCCTTCGCGGGCCGGGGCAGCGAGCAGGACAGTCCGCTCATCTTCGCGCCCCTCGTCTTCGCGGGCGGCGTGGGCCGCGTGCACGAGCGCGTCGTGATCGGCGCCGGCGCCTACGTCTACACGGGCTTCGGCGGCGGCTTCACGGACGTCGGGTGCATCACCGCCGGCCTCACGCAGTCGTGCGAGGACAACCCGGGCCTGGTGCTCGACCCGCCGCGCGATCAGGAGGTCCGGCTCTTCGTCGCCGAGTTCACGGTCCCGGTGCAGGTCAGCCTCATCCCGGACGTGCTGAGCTTCGGCGTCTCCCTCCGGCTGCCCTACGCCAACCAGTCGGTGAACTCGGACGCGCAGACGCCCTTCTCGGACCTCTCGCGCACCGATCAGAACGTCTCCGGCATCGGTATCCCGGGCATCCTCGCGGGCTTCAGCTACCGGCCGAACGACGATCTCACGCTCGCCCTCGCGTACCGCTCGAAGGTCTGGATCGACATGGACGGCGACACGACGCTGACCAACCCGCTCCCGGGCTTCATCGACGGCGACACGGTCTCCCTGGCCACGTCGACGCGCTGGTACGTCCCGCACATGCTGCGCCTCGGCTTCGCGCAGCAGCTCTGGAACGACCGCATCACCCTCGCTGGCGAGTTCCGCGTGCAGTTCCACCGGGAAGCGAACCGCGAGCAGCGCTTCGAGCTGACCTACTCGAGCGACGACATGGTGCAGGAGTTCGCCCTCAACGAGCTCGTGACGGACACGGTCGCCCGCTTCGATTGGCGGAACGTGTACCTCGGCAACGTCGGCGTCGAGGTGCTCGCCACGGACTTCCTCCCCGTGCGCCTCGGCTTCTCCGTCGCGAGCTCGGCCTCCAACCCGGCGACGATGACGGCCTTCAACCCGCCCTTCGGCGTGCAGGTCGCCTACTACGCGGGTCTCGGCTACCGCGCCGAGAACTACACCCTCGACTTCGGCTTCTCCTTCAGCGGCGGGAACGACGCCACCAACGACAGCGACGGCGAGCTCTGCGTCGAGCCCACGGTGGCCACGGAGCTCGTGCCCACGGCCGGCTGCTCCGGAACCTACGACGCCGAGAGCTATTTCATCAGCGTCTCGGCCTCGTACAACCTCTGACGCCGGGCCGATCGAGGAGTGGGCGCTCCGACCGGGCCCTTGGGGTAGGCTCCGCCCTCGTGGACGACTGGACCACCGAGGCCCTCGGCCGGGTATTGGACGGCAAGGTGCGCCTCGACACGCTGCTCGGGCAGGGCGGCATGGGGGCGGTGTTCGCGGCGACCCACCTGGGGCTCGAGCGGCCCGTCGCCGTGAAGCTCCTCCACCCCTTTCTGACCAGCGACCCCTCGCTCATCGAGCGTTTCTTCCGGGAGGCGCGGGCCGTTGCGAAGCTGCCCACGAACGGGACGGCGGAGATCTTCGACCTCGACGTCGACGACGAGCTCGGGCCCTTCATCGTCATGGAGAAGCTCGACGGCGAGTCCCTCGCCGAGCGCCTTCCGCGCGAGGGGGCGCTCCCGACGGAGAAGGCCGTCGAGGTGATCGCCGATCTCCTCGAGGTCCTCGACCTCGTGCATCGCGAGGGCATCGTGCACCGGGACCTCAAGCCCGGGAACGTCTTCCTCGACCGCGACCCGACCACCGGCGCCGAGACCGTGAAGGTGCTCGATTTCGGCGTGGCGCGCGTCGTGGGGGACGACGGCGGGCAACGCCTGACGCTCACGGGCGAGCGCATCGGCACGCCGCGCTTCATGGCCCCGGAGCAGATCCAGGGGCAGCCGGCCACGGCCGCGTCGGATCTCTACGCCGTCGGCCTGCTCCTCGGCTGCTGCCTGACGGGAAAGCTCCCCTACCACGGCATGGACGACCAGCAGATGTACGCGCGTCTCCCCGACGGGCCGCGGCCCCTTCGGGAGATCGCGCCGGAGCTGCCGGAAGCGATCTTCCCGGTGAGCGAGCGGGCCCTCGCGAAGGACCCGCAGGGCCGCTTCCCGGACGCCGGGGCCTTCGCCCTCGCGCTGCGGGCCGCGGGGCGCGGGGCGACCATGGGCTTCGGCGAGGGCTTCGGCGAGGGCTTCGACGCCGTGGAGGACACCATCCCCATGACGGCGGCGAAGGCCGTCGTGCATCCGGACCCGAGCTTCCGGACCGGGCCCATGGAGATGCCCTCGCCCCTCGTCCCGCCGAAGGCCGGTGGTTCGCTCCCGCCTTCGCCGCTCTCGAGCCCCCCGTCCTCGCCGCCCTCGAGCCCGCCTTCGCCGCTCGCGAGCGCGCCCGGCCGCGCGTCCTCGCCGCGTGCGAGCGACCCGGCCCCGCGGGGCAGCGCGCCCCCGTCTCCGCCGAGCACGGCCCCGGAGCCCGGCGGCTCCTCGAAGGTCCGCAACGTGCTGCTCGTCGCGATCTTCGTCGCCAGCATCGTCGCCGGCTTCGTGCTCGCCAGCCTGAACTGACGCCCCCACAGAGCCTCCATGCGTCTCCTCGCCCTCGCTCCTCTCGTCGCGGCTCTCCTGCTCGCGACGTCTTGCGACCTCGCCGACGCGTCTCTCGGCGCCGGGGAGGCGCAGGCCCAGACATCGTCGGCCTCCCGCCTCGACTGGAACGATGACCAGGTGCGCTGGTACGGCCACCGCGAGGGATTGGCCCATGCGGCGGCCAACGGGCTCGATGTTCTCTACGTGGAGTACGCGACCTGGTGCCCGCATTGCGTCCGGGCCTCCGCGTTCTTCCACGACCCGCGCATCGTCGAGCTCGCGAAGAAGTTCGTCCTCGTCCGGGCGGATACCGATGCGCTGGGCCGAGGCAACGAACGCTACCTTCTGGACGGGCGCTACGTGCCCCGCTTCGTCTTCCTGGACCCCCAGGGCCGCCCACGCGCTGCGCTTACGACGGGCCAGCAGGAGTTTAGGTACTTCTACTCGGCGGAGGAGAAGGACGTCCTCGTCGCGAACATGCGCCGGCTCGTCGCGGCGCGACGCTAGGCCGACTCCGGGCGCGCCGCCGGGACGGTGGCGAATTCGAACGAGCTCAACACGGCGCGGAAGACCCCGACCCATTCGTGCCAGCGATCGGGCGGACCATCGCACGCGATCACGTAGCCGACGCCTTCGACGACCACGGCGCGCCGCACCGAGCGGTAGGGCGGCGCGTGGCTCGGGAAGGCCCCGTCGATCTCGAGGGTGGGGTGCCCGCCGAGCTCGGCGTCGACGCTCTGATAGAGGCGCCCCACGTGGGTCATCTTCTCGAGCCCGAGGTCCAGGTACGCCCGCGTATCGCCGTCGGGGAAGGGCTCGACCTTGAGCACCACGCGCGGCGTGAAGCTCTCGTCGGCGGCGACCGGCGCCTCGTACTTGGCCGCAACGAAGTGAACGAGGCTATCGCGCCAGCGCCAGCCCGGGGGGATGCGGAAGCGAAAGCCCTCGCCCTCGTGCAGCGGCCACGCCGAGCTGTCTACGCTGGCGCGATAGCCTCGTTCACTTCGTTGCGGCCAAGTACGAGGCGCCGGTCGCCGCCGACGAGAGCTT
>JBCDGX010000424.1:0-5670 GCA_038750805.1 Myxococcota bacterium | reverse complement strand
TCGATGATCTCCTGTCCGTCTGACAAGGTTGCGATGACCTCCACATCATCGAAGATCTCGAGGATGGACTGGATCCCTTCGCGAGCTCGCGATCGCGCGAGGACACGAGGCCCTGCTCGGCGAGCGCCCGCTGCCGCGAGAGCTGGAGCAGCGCCGTCTCGAGGGAGGCCTCGGAGGCCAGCAGGCGCTGCGACGCTGACTCGACCTTGGCCTCCGCGGCCCGCACCTTCGCGCGCGCCGCGCGGATCTTGGCGTTCGCCGCACGCTCCGTCGCCGCGAGGCGCTCCTCGAGGGCGCCCACGCGGGTCTCGTAGCTGCTGAGCCGCGCCTGGTACGCCGCCTGCTGCTCCCCGAGGCGGTCGAGGAGCTGCGGGTCGTTGTCGACGATGTCGAGGAGCGGCTCGCCCTGGCGGACGCGCTGGCCCTCGTTGACGTACCAGGTGACGGCCCGGCCCTTGGTCGGCGCCTCGATGCGCTGGCGACGCTCCACGGGCGCGTAGGCGATGACGCGCCCCTCGCCGGGCACGTTCTGGATCCACGGCGTGAGCATCGCGGCAGTGAGCGCCGTCAGGAAGGTCGCCACGAGGACCTTCGCCACCACGCGGGCCTTGCCCGGCGAAGGCACCAGGAGCTCGGCCGGCAGCGCGGCGCTCGGGTCGCGGTAGGTGCCCAGCATCACTCCGCCTCCTCTTCCGCGAAGACCTGACCCGGCAGGATGCTCGGCGGCCCGTAGGTCTTGAGCATCTGCTCCATGCCGTCCTCCGACGAGGGCAGCTCATTCGAGGGGAGCAGCACCGGACCGTCGTGGTGCATGCGGTAGACCTTCTCGCAGCGCCGAAGCACCTCGGGCCGGTTGCTGATGATCAATACGCTCCAGGGATGCGCCGGGTCGAGCACGCCCTCGACGACCTGCGTCCGCGTGGGCCCGTCCATGCCGTCGAGCACCTCGTCGAGCACCAGGAGACCGGGCCTTCCGGCGATGGCCCGGGCGAGCGTCAGCCGGAGCGCCTGGGACGGCGTGAGCGGCGCGCCGCCGTAGGTCAGCTCCGTGCGGAGGCCCTTCGGGAGGTGCTTGAGCTCGTCGTCGAGCCCGACGATGCGGAGCGCCTCGTGCACGTCGGCGGTGGTCACGCCCGGCCGGCCGACGCGCACGTTCTCGAGGATCGTGCTCGGCAGGCCCTCGGCCTCCCGGATGAGCGCCACGCGGCCGCGGAGGTCCTCGAGGACGTACTCACGCGCGTCGACGCCGTCGACCTCGACGTAGCCGTTCTCGGGCCGCTGCAGCCGGAAGAGCATGTCCGCGAGCGTGCTCTTGCCCGATTGCGCCCGACCGAAGAGGCCCACGCGGTCCCCGGGCTCGATGAAGAGGCTGCACTGGTCGAGCACCTTCGAGCGCTTCGGCGCGTAGCGGAAGCAGACGTCGTGGAGCCGGACGCTCGCGGGGCCCGTGCTCGGCACGGGCACGCCCGGCGCGCCGTCGTCGAGGGGCCCGTTGGCCTCGTCCGCCTCGAGGGGCAGGTCGAGGAGCTGCGAGAGCTTGTCCACGCCGGCGACGAGGTCGTAGTAGCTCTCGAGCTGCTTCCCGAGCTTCGCGAGCTGCGCGACGACGAGGGTGACGATGAGCTCCGCGGCGACGAGCTGGCCGAGCGTGAGCTGGCGCCGGATGACGAGGAGGCCGCCCACGCCGAGGAGCCCCGCGCTGGCGATGGCCTGGAGCGTCATCGCGCTCAGCACCTGGCGGATGACGACGCGGAAGTGCTCGGCGCGCGCCAGGAGCCAGCCGCGCGCGAGCACGTCGGTCTCGCGGAGCGCGTAGTCCGCGCCGCCCTGGAGCTTGAAGGAGACCGGGTGCCGGGCGAGCTCCTCGAGCCAGCCGGCCACGGCGTACTTCTTCTTGCTCTCGACGATCGCCGTCGCCGACCCGCCGCGCCCGAGCACGAAGATGACGAGCACGATCATGAAGATCAGGAACACGTCGAAGGCGAGCAGGAGCGGGTGGTAGAAGCCCAGCACCGCGAGGCCGACGAGCGCCGTGAGCACGGCCTCCACGCCGCTCAGGAGCAGGTTCGCGACCGACTTCTGGACCGTGAACACGTCGAAGAAGCGGTTCACGAGCTCCGGCCCCGCGCCGCGCGCCGAGACCGAGGCGTGGAGCCGGGGCAGTCGGTGCGCGAGCTGGCCGACGAGGCGCACGAAGAGGCGCCGCTGCAGCATCTCGACGACCCAGAACTGCAGCGCGCGGAGCACGGCGCCGAAGATCAAGAAGCCGAAGAGCAGGAGCGTGAGGACGACGAGGGGCTGGAAGAGCGTGCCGAAGGCGACGGTGTTCACCAGCGACTGAACCGCGACCGGCGTCGCCAGCGCGATGAGCCCGATGGCGATGCCGTAGACGACGACGACGCCGATGTCCTGCTTCTCGGCCGCCAGGAGCCGGAGCGCCCGGGCGCTGGCGGTGAGCACCGCGTCCTTGGGTGCGACCTTCTGCGCCAGGTCGTCCTGGCCCCCGAGGATGAGCCCGACCCGAACGTCGCCGGGAGGCACCTCCACGACGCCGTCGATCTCGCCTTCCCGGACCTGACGGGCGCGCTCGCCGTCGTCGAGGCGCACCTTCTGGGCGGCGCGGGTCACGAGGACGAAGCGGTTCACTCCGTCGAGCACGAGGAGCGCGCGGTGGCCCCGAAGACCGGCGGCCATGTCCTCGAGCGTGCCCTCGACCACCTTGGCGTCGAGCCCGATGCCGCCGAAGTCGCGGATGGCCGGCGCGAGCGTGGTCGCGATGGGGGGCGCGTCCCCACCGTCCCCGTACCCCTCGAGGAGCCGAGCCTCGATGGACAGGAGCGTGTCGACGACGTGTCGCTGACCGTCCTCGCCCGCGGGCAGATGAGCCGCCTGCAGGAGGGAGTCGAGGAGCCGGAAGAGCGCACGCTTCCGCGGCGGCATGGCCGCGAGGTCGGGTACGAAGGGGGCTGGAGCGAGAGAGGGCGTCGTCACGGTGTCACGGGGGGCACGTGGTGGCGGCGTCCTGCCGGGTTCTCACCGGAGTCGGCGCGCGGAGGGCAAACGGCTTTCTGCGGCAGCGATCCCACTTCGACAAGGGCGATGTGGTGGTTTGACAACTTCGAAAAAATCGAAGCCGTCGAAGCATGATCGGGGCGCGCATCGGAGGATCCTGTTGCCCCGAGTCGCGCAGGCCCCCGCGGGAGTCACCGACCGCTCGCAGAAAAGAGCGGGTCCTGTCCGCGACCGGGGACGGCCGCCCCCGCCGCAACGGCCAGGCGCTCCAGTCGGCGCTGGGCTTCCGCGTCGTGCGGGAGCGGCGCGAGCCTTCGCACGAGCGCCCCGAGCCCATCGCCCTCCGCCACGAACGCGGCGTGCGCGCAGAGCAGGCCGACCACGTCGTCGTCGGGGACCTCGCCCACCTCGCCGTGAAGCTCGACGAGGTAGCGAACCCAGCGCTCGAGAGGCCCGGCGGTGGCTGCGAGGAGCCGCGCGCTCCGGGCGGCGATGCGGAGGTCGACGGCGTCCGGCGCCCGGCCGGCGCGCGCCGCGGCGAGCACTTCGTCGAGGCCCGGGCCCAGGATGGCGATGGCCTCGTCGCGCTCCCCGAGCTCGAGGGCGCGGATGGCGAGGGCCTCGAGCACGGCGAGGCTCCGGCCCGTGCCCGTGGTGAGCTCGTCCGTGCTCGCGGGGCGGATGGCGCCGAAGCCCTCGGACATCTCGGGCACGTGCTGGGCGAGGGCCTCGGCGGTCTCCCGGGCCGGGTCGACGACGGCGAGCTCGTGGCCGCCGATGGTCACGCGATCCCCATGGCGGAGGCGCACCGGCGCGGTCACGGGAAGGGCGTTCACCAGGACGCCGTTTCGGCTGCCGAGGTCCTCCAGCACGGAGGCCTCCCCATCCCAGGAGAAGCGGGCGTGGCGGCGGCTGACGCGGGCGCCTTCGAGCACGAGGTGGCAGTCGCGGGCGCGGCCGACGACGATCTCCGCCCCGGCGAGCCGGATCCGGGCGGTCCCGTTCTGGAGCTCGAGGCGGCGCATGCCCCAGGAAGAACGGATGGCCGGGGACGTCCTTGAGCCGGGGCCCTTCACCATAGGAAAGGCACGAGAGCCCGCCGGGACGGCGGGTAGTCGGCGAAGCGCTCCTGGTACCAGCGCAAGTTCGCCCGCGCGCGCGGCGCGAGGTTCGCGACGGTGAAGAGGAAGAAGACCAGCGCCGGGGCCGTCGCCGCCGCGAGCGCGAAGCCTCCCCACTCCACCATCTCCCCGAAGTAGTTGGGGCTGGCGACGAAGCGATGGAGCCCCGCGTGGGGGATCTTGTAGCCGCTCTCGCCGGGCGCCCGGAGGTTCAGGAGCACGTGGTCCGCGTGCTGGTTCATCGCCCAGCCGGCCAGGAAGAGGGCCGTCCCCGCGAGGAGGCGCGGATCGCCGAGGCCTCCGAGGTGCGGCGCGAGCACGGCGATGCCGTAGGCGTTCATCGGCCCGTTCGCGCAGTTGAAGAGGAAGGCCATGGCCACCGTGAGCACGGGCTTGCGCTTCCCTTCGCCCCGCATGCGGAAGGGGAAGACGAAGGTCCGGTAGAGGTAGTGGAGCTGCCAGAGGCCGAAGAGGAGCCAGGCCGCCGGCGGGCGCGGGCCGGGGGCCAGCAGGAAGACGAGCGCGAAGCCGAGGGGCGATGGCGCCTCCATGAGCACCCAGCCGAGGCGCGCAGACATGGTCGGGCCCCAGCCCCGGCGGAGGTGGCGGCCGTAGGGCGCCGTGACGACGAAGAGGAGGGGGAAGCTCGCGGCCCCGAAGAGCGCGACGAACGCGAGAGCGGCCGCGTAGGCGGGGTGCTCGGCGAAGGGTAGCCAGCTCGGCACGCGCCGAGCTTTGAGGCGCGGGCGGCGTCGCGCCAGCTCCGGAGGCCGGTAACGGACCGACGCGCCTCGCGTCCGGAGGTGCATGACGCTCCCCACCAAGCGCTGGGCCGCCCAGCATCCCGACCGCATCCAGCTCTACAGTGTCGCGACGCCGAACGGCGTGAAGGCCGGCATCATGCTCGAGGAGTGCGGCCTCCCCTACGAGGCGCACCAGGTGCACATCGGGAAGGGGGACCAGCACGACCCCGAGTTCCTGGCCATCAACCCGAACGGGAAGATCCCGGCGATCATCGACCCGCAGGGACCGGACGGGGAGCCCCTCGCCATCTTCGAGTCCGGCGCCATCCTGATCTACCTCGCGGAGAAGAGCGGGAAGCTCCTGCCGACGGACGCGCGGCTCCGCGCCGAGACGCTGAGCTGGCTCTTCTTCCAGGTCGGCGGCGTCGGGCCCTTCTTCGGGCAGTTCGGCCACTTCTACAAGTTCGCCCGGGACAAGACCTCCGACGATTACGGGCTCGAGCGCTACGCGGCGGAGACCAAGCGTCTCCTCGGGGTGCTCGAGGGACGCCTGAAGGACCGCACCTTCCTCGTCGGTGAGCAGTTCACCATCGCCGACATCGCCACCGTGCCCTGGGTCGGCGCGCTCGATTTCTACGAGGGCAAGGACTACCTCGGCTACGCCGACTTCCCGAACGTCGAGGCGTGGGTCCAGCGCTGCTTGGCCCGGCCGGGCGTGCCGCGCGGCCGCGAGGTCACGCCGTTCTGATGACGAGCGCGGTCCGGAGCCGCCGCGGCGGCGCCGAACGCTCGAG
>JBCDGX010000423.1:0-5676 GCA_038750805.1 Myxococcota bacterium | reverse complement strand
CTCGGCGGGGGGGCGAGGACGTCCGGTGCAGCACCCGTGGGGACGTCCGTGGGGGCGACGGCGATCATCGGATGTTCCCCGCGATGTCCTTGCCGGACTGAAGGACCGACGAGAGCGTCTGCGAGAAGAGCGTCATCGACTGCGCCCGCTGCGAAATCAGCGTCTGAAGCGCGAGGCTGTCGCGCTCGGAGCTGGCGTTGATCTGCGACGCCCGGGTCTCGAGGGTGGCGGAGACGTTCTCGAGCTCGCGAACGCTGAGGTTCTCCCCCAGGTCGTTCGGCAGGTCGAGGGTCGCGAGCGCCTCGGCGAGCGTCTGCCCACCGGCGAGGCGCCGGTTCATCGGCACCTCGTCGTCCGGTTCCGTGGCCCCTTCGCTCGTCATGTAGCTCCGGATCGCGTTGACGAGCTCCTGGTCCCGCATGACGCCTTCGGCGGCTTCGACCCGCTCGGTGATCTCCTCCATCTTGGAGGCGATCTGCGCGTCGAGCCCCGCCATGGTCCGCTGCGCGAGGAGCAGGAGCTGCTCCGGCGTCATATGGTCGGCGGGGGAACCTCCTTCAGTCGCCGCGAGTGCCTCGAGCACGGCCTGGGCGGGCGCGTTCTCGGCGAGCATCTGGTCCCGGACGCGGATGAGCTGCTCATCGGTCGCGCCCAGGAGTTGGCTGTTCAGGAGACCCGTGTACTGGGTGGGGCTCAGGCCCGTCGGGTCGATGGTCATCGTTCTGCTCATTCGTGCTTCTCCTCGGTGTCACGCACGCAGGGCACGAGGGGCGACCCGCGGCGCGCCGTGGCGCGCAGGCGGTCGACCGAGCGTTCGAAGAAGCTCGGGATGGGCGCGGTCCTGCGCCGCCAGGGCCTCTTCGACCGACGCGAGAAAGCGCCGCAGCCGCTCGATCTTCTGCTCGTTCATGGGTCCTCCGTGCGAGACGGGGCCCTTCTCGAGCGACGGCGAGGCCGGTTGCGCCCGAAGACGCGTCAGTCGGCGAAGATCTCGTCGAGCTCCGCCAAGAAGAGGAGGCGTACCCCTTCCGCGAGGCCCGCCGTGGAGAGCTCGATGGAGAGCTCGGCGTCCCGTTCGCCCACGGCCGCGCGGTAGGTCGGAAGCGCGTCCTCCAGACCGAAGGCGCGACCCAGGTCGGAGCGGGCGACGGACTGGATCCAGGTCCGGAAGTTCCGCTCCGCGCTCGAGGGGAGCTCGCCGACGACCGCGGCCCGGACGCGAAGTGCGGCTTCGGCGGGGTCGATGCGCAGCGCTGCGGCTTCGTGCCGAGCGAGCACGAGGCCGATGCCACCGCTCCGATCGAGCGGGAGCGGCTCCGGCGCGACGACGACGCAGGGCGCGTCCCCCCAGGCCTCGGCGAGGCGTCGCCCCGATCCCCGGAGCCCCAGAGCCGCTCCCCCCGCGCGCAGGGCGGTCAGCAACTCCGTCACCTCGACACCGGCCTCGCCGGCGACGAGCAGAACCCGCGCGTCCAGGGCGACGAGCTCACGACGCACCTCGCCGAGGTAGCCCACGCGGCGCATGAAGGGCGCGTCCGAGGCGATCTCCACGGGCGCCATGCGCTGAGCGTTGGCGCGGACCACGTCCGGGGCCGGGACCCCCTCCGGCAGTCGGGCCAGCACGACGAAGCCGTCCTCGCCGTAGCGTGCGAAGACGGCCTCCTCGACCTCCAGGAGCGGAACCCCCGTGCGGTCCTGGAAGGCCGCGATGCCCTCCGGACGCAAGAGCGGGGCGACCACGTCCCGCACCGCGGGAAGCGCCCAGAGCCGCGCCGGCTCGACGCGCCCGACGAAGCGGGCACCTGCCGGCAGGTGCGCCAGGAGAGGCCCACGGACCCCGGGCACGGGAGGCTCCGGCGACGCGACCGGGACCGGGGCCTGGCCACACCCCACCCACGCCGAGAGCACCATGATCGACGCGATGCGCCCGAGGACCCGCCTCACGGGCCGGAGCCTAGCAGGGCGGTCTTGGCTGGGGGGCGTGGCGCGGCGTTCGGTCCGAGGGCTCGCTCAGTTCGGGCGCGCGCGCCCGCGCTTGCCCTTGCCGTTGGTCGGCTCGGGCTCGGCCTCCTCGGCGGCGTCCCCGGCGCGCTTGAGGCCGTGCTTCTCGAGCAGCTTCCCCTCGATCTCCGCGAGCAGCTCCGGATGTTCTTCGAGGAAGGTCCGCGTGTTGTCGCGCCCCTGACCGAGCCGCTCACCGTTGTACGAGTACCAGGCACCCGACTTGTCGACGATGTTCGCCGCCACGCCGAGGTCGAGCACGTCGCCGCTCCGGCTGATCCCCTTCCCGAAGAGGATGTCGAACTCGCAGAGCTGGAAAGGCGGCGCGAGCTTGTTCTTCACGACCTTCACGCGGACGCGGTTGCCGATGGCCTTGTCGCCCACCTTGATCGTCCCGATCCGGCGGATGTCGAGGCGCTGCGAGGCGTAGAACTTCAGCGCGTTGCCGCCCGTCGTCGTCTCCGGGCTCCCGAACATCACGCCGATCTTCATCCGGATCTGGTTGATGAAGAAGAGCGTCGTGTTGCTCTTCTGGACCGTGCCCGTGAGCTTCCGGAGCGCCTGGCTCATCAGCCGGGCCTGCAGGCCGACGTGGCTGTCGCCCATCTCGCCCTCGATCTCCGCCTTGGGCACGAGCGCCGCGACCGAGTCGACCACGATCATGTCCACGGCCCCGCTCCGCACGAGCGTGTCGGCGATCTCCAGCGCCTGCTCGCCGTGGTCCGGCTGGCTCACGAGGAGCTCGTCCACGTTGACCCCGAGCTTCCGCGCGTAGCTCGGGTCGAGGGCGTGCTCCGCGTCGATGAAGGCCGCCACGCCCCCCTGCTTCTGGCACTCGGCGATCGCGTGGAGCGTCAGCGTCGTCTTACCGGAGGACTCCGGACCGTAGACCTCCACGATGCGCCCACGCGGGTACCCGGCGATGCCAAGGGCGAGATCCAACGAGATGGAACCGGTCGGAACCACGGGGATTTCGACCTTCTGGCCGTCCCCGAGACGCATGATCGAACCCTTCCCGTAGGCCTTCTCGATGGATCCCAGCGCCAGCGCCAGGGCCTTTTCGCGGTTCGATTGCGCCTTCTCTCGGTTGGAATCGTGTCCCATGATCACTCCTCAGCAGTCGCTCGCGGGGCTCGTCGCCGTCGGCCGTGTCACCTGAACACCAGCGCCACCTGAACAAGCGTTTAGTCGAAGGCGCGCAACGACGCAAGCCCCTCGCTGAGGCTCACTCTCCCAAGGGGGTGTGACGCGAAGGGCGCTCAGGTACCGACGAGGCGCGCCGGCGGCGGGCCCTTCGGAAGCTCGCCGTTCGAAGCGCGGTTGGGGATGGCTCGGCGGACCATCGAGAGCGCCGTGTACGCAGCGCGGGTCCGGATGCGCTCCCGGTCGCCGTGGAAGAAGTGGTGCTCCGTCCGCGTCGGCTGCCCCTTCTGCGCGAGGCCGAGCCACACCGTTCCGACGGGCTTCGCGTCCGAGCCACCGCCGGGCCCGGCGATCCCCGTGATCGACACGGCCACGTCCGCGCTCGCGAGGCGCCTCGCGCCCTCCGCCATGGAGGCCGCGGACTCGGAGCTCACGGCCCCGTAGGCGCGAAGCACGTCGGGGCTCACGCCGAGCACCGAGGTCTTCGAGGCGTTCGAGTAGGTCACCGCGTCGAGGAGCAGGTAGTCGCTGCTGCCCGGCACGCTGGTCAGCATCGCCCCGACCATGCCCCCCGTGCAGCTCTCGGCCACGGCGAGGGTCATGCCCGCGTCGCGGAGGTCGTTCCCGACGACCCCCGGGTAGGTGTCGTCGCGGTCGCCATAGACCGCGTTCCCGAGCCGATCGCGGACGACCTGCGCCACCCGCCGCGCCTTCTCCTCGGCGCCCGAGGCGTCCTCGGCGCGCGCATGCACCTTCACCTCGATCTCCGGGAAGCTCGCGCGATAGCCGAGCGTGATCCCGTCGGCCTCGAGGTCCCGGAGCCGGTCCCCGACCTCGGACTCGGGCAGGCCGAAGAGCCGAACGTGGACCTGGTGCGTCGTCCGCGTCCCGAGGCTGGCGATGTGCTTGAGCACGGCCTCGCGGAACATCGCCTTCATCTCCCGGGGCACGCCGGGGAGGAAGAAGGCGCGCGCGCCGAAGGCGTCGACGGCGAAGCCCGGCGCCGTGCCGATGCCGTTGGGAAGGATGGTCGCCCCGGCCGGGAAGTCCGCCTGCTCGGCGCTCTTACCGGCGAGCTCGCGCCCCCGCGAGGCGTAGAGGCGCTTGATGTGCTCGAAGCTCGCCTGGTCGCGCACCAGCTCGACGCCGAGCGCCGTCGCCACGGAGCGCGCGGTGATGTCGTCGGAGGTCGGCCCGAGGCCGCCCGTCGCGACGATCACCCGGGCTTCCGCCGCCATCCGCCGAAGCACCCCACCGATGTGGGACAGGTCATCGCCCACGGTCAGGTGCGTCCGAACCTCGAGCCCGACGGCGGTCAGCTGGTCGCCGAGCCAGGCGGCGTTGGAGTTGACCAGCTCGCCTCGGGTGAGCTCGGTGCCAATCGAGAGTACGGCGGCCGTCATGGGGATCGGCGATGTTGGGGGGATGCCGAGAGCCCGTCAAGGCGTCGGTACGCGGATGTCCAGATCGCGTGAGGGCGCCCGGCCCGCTCCCGTGGTAAGCCGGCAGCCCCATGAGACGACCGCCTCCGCCCCGCGCGGCCCTCGCGCTCCTCACCCTCGCCGCCCTGGCGCTCTCCGGCCTCGGCCTGCCCGTGGCGGCCCCGACGCAGGCCCAGGAAGCCGACGCGGCCGCCTCGTCGCTGGCGGGCCTTCCCATCGAGCGGCACACGCTGGACAACGGCCTGCGCATCGTCCTGAGCCCCGACCGGACGGTCCCGACCGTGGCCATCGCCGTCTACTACGACGTCGGCTCGCGGAACGAGGTCGAGGGGCGGAGCGGCTTCGCGCACCTCTTCGAGCACATGATGTTCCAGGGCTCCGCGAACGTCGGGAAGGCCGAGCATATCGCGCTCGTCACGAATCGCGGCGGCTCCATGAACGGCACGACCAGCGAGGACCGGACGAACTACTTCGAGACGCTCCCCTCGAACGAGCTCGCCCTCGGGCTCTGGCTCGAGGCCGACCGCATGCGCTCGCTCGCGATCACCGCCGAGAACTTCGAGAACCAGCGGCAAACCGTGAAGGAGGAGCGGCGCCAGCGCGTCGACAACCAGCCCTACGCAGCGAGCTCGCTCCGCATCAACGAGCTCGCCTTCGGCGATTATTGGCCGTACGCGCACTCGGTCATCGGCGACATGCGGGACCTCGACGCGGCGACGCTCGACGACGTGCAGGCCTTCTTCGACGCCTACTACAAGCCGAACAACGCGGTGCTCAGCCTCGCGGGTGATTTCGACTCGGCGGAGGCGCTCGCGATGGTCGAGCAGTACTTCGGCGACATCGCGAGCGGCCCCGTGCCGCCCTTCGAGCCCGCGCCCATTCAGCCGCAGACGGCGGAGCGCTTCGAGGTCATGCCGGACCCCCTCGCGGAGCTCCCGGCGTTCCACGTCGCCTACCACATCCCGCCCTCGCGCGAGGCGGACCACTACCCCCTCGAGCTCCTCTCGCTCGTGCTCGGCGACGGCGAGAGCTCGCGGCTCTACCAGGCGCTCGTGAAGGAGTCGGAGATCTGCCAGTCGATCTACGTCGG
>JBCDGX010000422.1:0-5677 GCA_038750805.1 Myxococcota bacterium | reverse complement strand
GGAGAGCGCGCGCTGGCCGAGCGTCGCGCCGGTGCCTTCGCCGCGCAGCTCCGCGAGGCGCCGGGGCGTCGGCGCGTGGCTCGCAGTAGCTGCGCCCCCCTCGCTCGAAGCCGCCGCCCGCCTGTCGCTCGCCGCCGCCGCGCCGCCATCGTTCGCCGCGTCGCCGCGCGCGGCCTCGCCCCCATCCCTCGCCGCGCCGTTCGCGGCCCCCTCGGCTGTCCCTTCGCTGTCGAGCACGGCGCTCTCGGCGACCGGCGCCTCCTGCGCGTCGCTCGGCGTCGCGCCCCAGGCCGCCGCCCAGATCACGAGCGCCGGGAGCATCCCGAGCCCGGCTCGCAGCCCTCGCCGGCGACCTGCGCGCTCCCCGTTCACCGCTCAGGCGTACATGGCGTCGATGGTCGTCGCCCAGTTCTTCGCGACGTTCCGCCGCTTCACCTTGAGCGTGGGCGTGAGCTCGCCCTCCTCCACGGTGAGGTTCCGCGGGAGCACCGTGAACTTCTTGATCTGCTCCACGCGCGCGAACTTCGCGTTCATCGCGTCGAGGTGCTTCTGGAGCTCGGCGCGCATGGCCGCGCTCTCGTGCAGCGCGCTGGCGTCCTCGCCGTGCGCCGCGGCGAAGCGCTCGGCCGCCTCCGGGTCGAGGGTGACGAGTGCCGAGAGGAACTTCCGCTCGTCGCCGATCACCACGCACTCGTTCACGAACTCCGAGTCCTTGAAGGCGGCCTCGAGGTTCTTCGGCGCGATGTTCTTCCCGCCGGCGGTGATGATGATCTCCTTCTTCCGGCCGACGATCTTCAGGAAGGGGCCGTCGAAGGCGCCGAGGTCGCCGCTGTGGAGCCAGCCCTCGTCGTCGAGGGTCTCCTTCGTCGCTTCCTCGTTCTTGTAGTAGCCGAGGAAGACGTTCGGGCCCTTGAGGAGGATCTCCCCGTCCTCGGCGATGCGGACCTGCGCGCCGGGGATGGCCGGGCCGACGGTCCCGTAGCGGAACTGGTCCGGCTGGTTGAAGCTCGTCGGCCCGGTCCCCTCGGACTGGCCGTAGACCTCGAGCACGAGCAGATCGAGGCCCGCGAAGAACTCGAGCACCTCGCGGCTGATCGGCGCCGCCCCGGTCACGCAGACGCGCGCGCGCCCGAGGCCGATGGCCGGCTTCACCTTCGAGTAGATCACCTTGTCGGCGATGCGGTGCTTTAGCCGGAGGCGCCGCCCGAGCTTCCGCCCCGTCGCGCGCGCGGCCATGGCCTCGCGCCCGACGTCCAGGGCCCAGCTCGCGATCTTCGCCTTCGGTCCCTCGGCCTGGGCGAGCTTCGCGCTCACGCCGGCGTGGAACTTCTCCCAGATGCGCGGCACGCCGAAGAAGATGGTCGGCTGGACCTCCTTTAGGTCCTCCGGGACGTCGTCGATGCTCCGCGCGAAGTAGATGGACGCGCCGCTCGTGATCGGCCCGTGCAGCGAGAACATCTGCTCGGCGATGTGCGAGAGCGGGAGGTAGCTCAGCGAGCAATCGCTCGAGCGGTAGTCGACGAGCCTCACCGCGACGTCCGCCGTCCAGGTCAGGTTGGCGTGCGAGAGCATCACGCCCTTGGGCGGCCCGGTCGTGCCCGAGGTGTAGATCATCGTCGCCAGGGCGTTCGGCTCGAGCGCCGCGATGCGCTCGCGGACGACGGACTCGGGCGTGTCCGCGGCTTTCGCGAGGAAGGCGTCCCAGCCCATCACCATCGGGTCGTCGATGCGCTTGGTGCCGCGCATGGTGATGACGTGGCGGAGCCCCGGGAGGTTCGCGCGCTGGGCCTTCACCTTCTCCCATTGGTGCTCGTTCTCGACGAGCACGATGGGCGACTCCGAGTGGTCGATGATGTACTGGACCTCCTCCGGCGAGCAGGTCGTGTAGATGCCCGCGGGCGCGCCCCCGGCGGCCATGGTCGCGAGGTCCAGGATGGTCCACTCGGGCCGGTTGAAGCCCAGGATGGCCACGTTCTGCCCGGGCTCGAAGCCGAGGCTGACGAGCGCGCGCGCGGCGCGGAGCATCTCGTCGGCGTAGGTCTCGTAGCTCGTGGCGCGCCAGATCCCGCCTTCGCGGACGTGGTAGGCGGGGAGATGCGGGCGACGCGCGGCGCGCTCGAGAAGCCGCGCGGGGATGGAGTCGGTCATCGGCGGTCCTCGCCGCCTCGGGGCGGCGCCCGGGATGCTCTCAGAGCGTCGGCGCGCCGGCAACGGCGCTCGGCGGCTCGGAGGCGATCTCCTTGTTCTGCTCCGAGGCCTCCTGGAGGGCTTCGCGCAGCGTGCCGAGGTCGTAGGGCTTCTCGAGGAAGCGCGCGCCGAGGTCGTCCACCGTGCCCGTGTCCCGGAGCTCGTCGGCGTAGCCCGAGCAGAGGATCACCGGCGTGCGCGCGCCGCCGTCCCGGAGCTTCTTCACGAGGTCGAGGCCACCGAGGCGCGGCATCACGACGTCGGTCATGAGGAGCTCGAAGGGACCGTCGGCCTCCCAGCGCTCGAGGGCTTCGACGCCGTCCACGGCCTGCGTGACCTCGTGGCCTTCCCGGCGGAGGAGCCGCGCCGCCGTGCGCCGCACGCCGTCCTCGTCCTCGACGAGAAGCACGCGGAGCGGGGGGATGCCCCGCGCGGTCTTGGTCACGTCCTCGCGGAGCGGCGCCTCCGTGCTCCGCGGGAGGCGAAGCTCGATGCGCGTGCCCTGGCCGGGCGTGCTGTCCAGGACGACCGTGCCGCCGAGCTGGCGCACCGTGCCGTAGACCGACGCGAGGCCGAGCCCCGTGCCGCCGGCCTCGCGCTTCGTCGTGAAGAAGGGCTCGAAGGCGCGCGCCTTCACCTCCTCGGTCATGCCGATGCCGTCGTCGCTCACGGTGACGCGCACGTCGTCCTCGCCGACCTCGAGGACCACGCGGAGCGTGCCGCCCTCGGGCATGGCGTCGACGGCGTTCACGACGAGGTTCATCACCATCTGCTCGAGCTGGCTCGGCGCCATGCGCACCCAGGCCCGCGCCGCGAGGAGCTGGGGCTCGAAGCGCACGTTCTCGCGGACGAGGTGCTTCAGGAGCCGCTCGATGCGCCGGAGCTCGTCGGAGACGTCGAGGATGCGCGTCTCCGTGACCCGCTGCCGCGAGAAGGCGAGGAGGTTGCGCGTGAGCTCAGCGCCGCGCCGGGCGCCGGCGACGACGTGCTCGAGGTCCGCGCGGGCCGCGGAGCCCTCGGGGAGCTCGTCCCGGGCGAGCATCGCGTGCCCGAGGAGCGCCGTGAGCAGGTTGTTGAAGTCGTGCGCGACGCCGCCGGCGAGGCGGCCGAGGGCCTCGAGCTTCTGCGCCTGCTCGAGCTCGCGCTGGAGCCGGTATTCCTCGGTTCGGTCGCGGATGACCCAGGCGACGCAATCGACGCCGGCGAGGGCGCGGGCCTGCGCGACGCAGGGGCGGGGTCCGTCCGGTCCGTGGAGATGCAGGTCGCCGCGGAAGAGGTCGCCCTGGAGGGCGCTCGCGAGCCCCTCGTTCACCTGGTCGCGCTCCTCCGGCGCGAAGCGCTCGGTCAGCTTCGGGCCGATGTCGCCGCCGAGCCAGGCGCGGCCGGCGCGGTTCACGTAGAGAATACGTCCCTCGCGATCCGTCAGGGCCTGGAGCTCCGGGCTGGTCTCGACGAGCGTCGCGAGGCGCGCCCGGTCGAGGGCGAGCTGCTCGCCGCGCCGGCGGTCCCGGACGCGGGCGCGCATGAGGAAGACCATCACCGTGATGAAGGCCAGGGCCACGAGCAGCGCGAAGTCGTGGCGGTGGCTCTTCAGGTGGTCGAGAAGCGCGGCGCTCGGGGAGAGCTCGAGCTGCCACTCGCGGCCGCCGACCTCGAAGGTCCCCATGCCGAGCGTGTCGCCCTCGAAGCCCGCGCTTCGGTAGACCTCGCGCTCCCCGTCCCGCAGCACCACCGAGTGCGCCTCGAGGAGGCCCTCGGAGAGGCCGCCCTCGAGCATCTCCTCGAGGTCCATGACCGAGGCCACGACGCCGCGCGCGCGTCCGCCGGGGCCGCGGAGGGGCACGTAGAACGAGAGATGGAGGTTGCCTTCCTCGTGCGCCGCGACGGGCTCGGAGAGAAGCTCGACGCCCTCGGTCAGCGCCTGCCGCAGCGTCGGGTCGTCGTCCCCGCCGACGAGCTGGAGGCCCGTGGGCATGGGACCCCGCTGCGAGAGCCCGTAGCGGAGCACCGAGCCTCGCTCGATGAGCATGACCGCGTGAAAACCTCCGAAGGCCTCCATCAGCGCCCGGGCGCGGTGGTCGAAATCCTCGGCCGTGCGCGGCGGCCGCGCCGAGAGCTCCGCGGCCAGCACGCGGGTGCCGCTGAAACGCGCCTCCATGTGCTCGTGGAGCCGGAAGGCGGCCTGCGTCGCCGTGAGCTCGTTCTGGCGGAGGTGCGCGCGCCGCTCGGAGCCCTCGATGAGCGCCCAGGCCATCACGGCGAAGAGGGAGAGCGCGGCGAGCAGGAGAAGCGAACGCGTGCCGAGGGACCCCACGGCCTCTTCGTTCAGCTCCGGTTCCTCGCCCTCCACCGGCGGGATGATAGCGACCGGTTTGCGTCCGGCCCAACGCCCCTCGACGGGGGATGCGAGAGCGTTGCAGGATCGACGGCGTGGCTCGTCTCGTTTTCCTGTGCGCGCTGAGCTCCCTCGTCGGCTGCGGGGCGCGGTCCGGCCTCGAGGGCGACGGGCGGCGGGACCTCGGCCCGGACGAGGGAACGCCCCCCGGCGACTTCGGTCCGGACGCCTCGAGCGACGACCTCGGCTGCGAAGCGAGCGGCCCCGAGGTGTGCGACGGGCTCGACCAGGATTGCGACGGCCGCGTGGACGAAGGGACGCTCAGCGAATGCCGGGATTGCCGCCCCGGATGCACCATCCTCGAGCTCCCGGGGGAGCTCGGGGCGCCCTGGCTCGAGGTGGCGGAGGTCGCCGAAGGCGTCGAGGCCGGCCGCGATGGCGCGCTCCGCCTCGCCGAGGACGACCGCACGGAGGCGGCCTTCGCGTGGGTCGCGAACACCGAGTTCGGGACGCTGACCAAGCTCGACCTCGAGACCGGCCGCCAGCTCGGCGAGTTCGACTCCGTGCTCCGCGATGGCTCGAACCGCGCGCGCCCACCGCTCGAGCGCTGCGATCAGGACCGCTCGCGGGGGAACTGCCCCTCGCGAACGGCGGTGGACCTGCGGGGTGGCGTGTTCGTCGCGAACCGCGCCTTCGGGAACCAGGGCACGGTCACGCGCATCGCCGGGCAGCTCGACGATTGCCGCGACCGCGATGGCGACGGGCGCATCGAGACCAGCGCGGACCTCGACGGCGACGGGATCATCGAGCGCTCGGTGCCGGGCGAGTACCTCGGGCAGGACGACGAGTGCCTGCTCTGGACCGTCGACGTGGGGGCCTTCGGCGGGCTCCCCCGCGCCGTCGCCATCGACGCCGAGGGGGAGGTCTGGGTGGGCCTCTACGAGGGGCGCGAGGTGGTCGAGCTCGATCCCGACGACGGCGACGTGCTCCGGAGCGTTCCGCTGCGCGGCGGCTTCACGCCCTATGGCGCCGCCGTCGACAGCGCGGGGACGCTCTGGCTGACGACCGCGGCGACGGGGCAGATCGCCGGCGTCGACACGCGCGAAGGGACGCAGTTCCGCGACACGATCATCCCCGAGGTGGTCAGCCGGGACG
>JBCDGX010000421.1:0-5680 GCA_038750805.1 Myxococcota bacterium | reverse complement strand
GGCCGAGGCGGAGCGGGCGCGGGACCGAGCCGAGGCGCGCCTCCGGCGCCTCGAGGCGCGCACGAACGGGAGCGGCACCGTCCGCGCGACGGTCATGCGCTAGGACGAGACTGGCGCGGGCGGAGGACCGCCCAAAGATCTACGGCGTGACCCGTGCGCTCTGCCTCCTCTCGCTCCTTCTGCTTCTTCTCGCCGCGTGCGGCGGCGAGGAGCGTCACGCCGAAGCGCAGCCCGCGGCGCCCGCCGCCGCCGACGCGCTGGGCCTCGAGACCCCCGAGGCCTTCGCCCGCGCCCACGGGTCCTTCGGCGACTACTGGTACCAGGGCAAGGCCGAGCTCACGCGCTTCCGCCTCACGCAGAGCCGCTACGGGGAGGCCCGCGAGGGGGAAGCCGTGCTCGTCTTCGTGACCGAGCCCTTTCTTCCGGACGCGCAGGTGAAGCACGAGCTTCGCGACGGGCGACCGGACGTCTCGGTCCTGAAGCTCAATCAGTACCGGCGCTTCTACACGGGCGTGTACCCCTACACGCTGATGACCAGCGCCTTCCTCCCGGCCACCGGCGAGGACCTCGCGCTCAAGGCGACGCACTCGATGCAGGAGTGGTGCGGCATGGCCTTCGCGCAGCTGAACCGCCGCGACGACGGGCTTCATCTCGAACAGCGCTCCTACTTCCAGCAGGAGGGCGATCGGGAAGACGTTCTCCCCGACGCGCCCCTCGAGGACGCGCTCTTCTCGCGGATCCGCCGGGACCCGGGGGCCATCGCGGAGGGCGAGACCGCGCTGGTCCCCGGGCTTCATTTCCTGCGCTTCGCGCACCAGCCTCTCCGGGCCTACGCCGCCCGCATCGCGCGGACCCGCGGGGAGCACGCCGCCATCGCGGAGGGGCCGCTCGAGGTGCTCACGGTCACCTACCCGGAGCTCGGGCGGACGCTCCGCGTGTACTTCCGCGCTGCCTTCCCCCACGTGATCGAGGGCTGGGAAGAGGAGGGGCGCGGGCCGACGACGCGCGCCGTGCGGACCCACGCCTACCTCGACGCCTATTGGAGCCGGAACGGCAACGAGGACGCGCCCTATCGCGAGGCCCTCGGCCTCAGGTTTTGATCGTCAGCGCGTCACGAGGTTCGAACCCAGGCCGAGCGTCACGAGGAAGTAGGCGCCGAGGCGCCCCGGAAGCACGCCTCCCTCGGCGCGGCACGCGAGGGCCCAGCGCTTGCCCCACACGTTCTCGACGCCGAAGCGCGCGCCGAGGAGCTGACCGAAGACGTCGTCGTCCACTTCGCTCTGCCCTTCGGTGTAGTCGCGGAGCGGCGCCACCATCAGGTCCGCGTAGAGGCGATGAAAGCGGGCCCCGCCCGCGACGCCGTAGCCATCGATGCGGTAGGCGGTGCTCTTCACGAAGGCCTGCGAGTAGCCCGCGTAGGCGCCGCCCATGAGCACCGGCGCGTAGACGTCGTTCGGGTCCGGCGTGTTGCCGTCGCCGGGATGCCCCATGCCCCAGTAGGCGAAGGCGCCGACGTTCAGACCCCGCATGCGCAGGCGCGCGGCCGGGACCTCGACGTAGAGCTCCCGGCTCGAGGTGCGCGTCGTCGTCGTTCGCCCGACCGTCGACGTCGACGAGGACGAGCTGTAGTCGAGCGTCATGTGCTCGCGGAAGCCCTCCCAGCGCGTGCGATGGAGGAAGAGGCCCACGTCGCCGAAGACCATGGGCACCTGGTCGCTGCCGTTGGAGGCCGGCGCCACCCGACCGGCCATCACCGTGCCCCGCAGCGTGACGTGGGCGCCGAGGTCCAGCTCGAGGGCCGCCATGCCCATGGGCCCGCGCACCTTCGACCAGAGGTAGCCGCCGTTCGCCCATTGGGCGCGCACGTGGATGCGCTGGGGCTCGCCGCCGATGCGGCGTACACCGATGGGCCCGGCGCTCCGCACCGTGCGCTGCGAATAGGAGACCTGCGCCTCCGCGTCCGCCGTGATGCCGAGCACCAGCAGCGCCACCCACGTCATCCCCCTGAGCCCCATCGCGCCTCCTCCGACCTTTCCCTGGTTACGGCCGCCGCATCGTCAACGGCGGACCGAACGGGCTTTCGAGGGCAGCGCGCGTGCCCTCGAACCGTCCTACGCGGCGGCCCCGGGGCTCATCCCCTGGCCGAAAGACCGTAGGCTGCATCCGTGACGGCTCCGTATTTCCCCGTGGAGGAGGCCCCGCTTCGCATGGTGGCGAGCCTGGCGCGCTTCGGCTCGGACTTCGGCCTCGGCGAGGTGGACGCGCAGTTCTTCCAGATCGACGAGGCGCGCGAGGCGTATCTGGCGGCGAAGCGCGAGGCGCCGGCCGACCGGACGTTCGTGTCCGGGGACGACGCGCTCGCCCGCGCGTCGCGGGAGGAGGCCCGGGCCTGGATGCAGCGGACCTTCACCGAAGAGCATCCGAAGCTGGCGGACCGCCTGCCGCGGGACGCGGAGCTCGCGACGCTCGCCGAGCACGTGCAGGAGGACTTCGCGATCCTCCACGCGGGCGAGGGCGACGCCGGACGCTGCGTCGCCCTCGACGTCCGCTTTCCGAGCGGCTGGCGCCCGGAGCGGCTGCGGGACGCGAGCTTCGAGGCCATTCACGGCCCCGTGCCGGACTTCCCCACGAGCTCCGCCGCCTCCCGGGGCATGGTGCGCGCCATGGTCGATCGCGGGCCCTACGTGCGCTTCGTCTGGACGCTCACGCCGGACGACGCCCTCGACCAGCATCCGGAGGTGCGCGACCGGGTGGCGGGATGGGAGCGGCCGCCCTGCCCCTGCTTCCGGGTCGAGCGTCAGGTCACGGTGCCGCTCCCGGAGACTCGCAGCAGCGTGTTCCTGATCCGCGTCTACCTCACGCCCCTGCACGCGCTGGCGCCCTGGCAGCTCGACCGGCTCGTCGACGCGCTCGACGTGATGCCGGAGGAGGTGCGCCGCTACAAGAACCTCCCCCGCGCGGACGAGCTCGACGCGTTGATGGAGGCCGACGACGACGCCTACTGATCGCGGAAGCCGTCGGTCGCGGCGACGAGGGCCTTGGCGATCCCCGGCTCGAGCGCCGAGTGGCCGGCGTCCGGTACGATCTCGAGGGTCGCGTCGGGCCAGGCCTTCGCGAGCTCCCAGGCCGAGGTGGGCGGGCACACGACGTCGTAGCGCCCCTGAACGATGCGCCCGGGGATCCCCGCGAGCCGCCCCGCGTCGCGGAGGAGCTGCCCGTCCTCCTCCATGAACCCGCCGTTCACGAAGTAATGGCACTCGATGCGCGCGAAGGCCTCGGCGAAGCGCGGCTGGGCGCTCTTCTCGACGAGCTTCGGGTCGACGTGCAGTCGGCTCGTCGAGCCCTCCCAGACGCTCCAGGCCCGCGCGGCCTCGAGGCGCGTCTTGGCGTCGTCGCCCGTGAGGCGCGCGTGGTAGGCGCGCACCAGGTCGTCGCGCTCCGCGTCGGGAATGGGCGCGAGGAAGCGCTCCCAGGCCTCGGGGAAGAGCCGCGAGGCGCCCGCCTGGTAGTACCAGCGGACCTCCTCCGCGCGGACCAGGAAGATGCCGCGCAGGACGAGCTCCGTGACCCGCTCCGGATGCGTTTCCGCGTAGGCGAGGGCGAGCGTGCTGCCCCAGCTCCCCCCGAAGAGCTGCCAGCGTTCGAGGCCGAGGTGCTCGCGGATGCGCTCCATGTCCGCGACGAGGTGCCAGGTCGTGTTCGCCTCGAGGCTCGCGTAGGGCGTGCTGCGCCCGCAGCCCCGCTGGTCGAAGAGCACGACGTGATACGCGCTCGGGTCCCAGAAGCGCCGCTGCGAAGGGTCCGTGCCGCCGCCGGGGCCACCGTGCACGAAGAGCGCCGGCTTGCCCTTCGGGTTGCCGCAGAGCTCGACGTGCACGCGATGCCCATCGCCGACGTCGAGGGCGAAGGTCTCGTAGGGCTCGATCGGCGGGTAGAGGGACATCGCGGCACACCGTAGGCGCCGAGGACGCCGGCCCCAAGAGGCAGTCGCGTGCCTCGTGGCTCCGGCCGCGACGCCCCGGGGCTCAGCGCGGCGCGAGGGCGGCCAGCACGCGCTCCTTCGTGAGCAGCTCCGGGAGTACCTCCACGGCCTCGCCCGGGCGGTACACCAGGTAGAGCGGCACGCCGCCCTTGCCGTGGGCCCGAAGCTCGGCTCGGATCACGTCGTCTCTCCGCGTCCAGTCGGCGAGGAGCCGCGCGCCCCTCGCGAGCGCGGCCTCCACCTCCGGATCGGCGAGCACGAGGCGCTCGTTCGCTTTGCAGGTGATGCACCAGTCCGCCGTGAAGTCGACGAAGCCCGTGCGCCCGGCGTCGCGGGCGGCGACGACGGCGGCGGGCGACCAGGGCTCCCAGCCGGCGGGCTCCGCCCGGGTCGGCGGCGGGGTGAAGCGCAGGGCGAGCGGAGCGGCGAGCAGGAGCAGGAGGCCGGCGACGAGCGCGGGGCGCCGGCTCCGGGAGTGCCCGGCAACGAAGGCCACGGCCCCGGACGCGAGCGCGAAGGCCAGGCCCCGCGCGACCCCATCGGCGCCGGCGAGCGCGACGAGCACCCAGGCGAGCCAGATGGCCGTGCCGAGGAGCGCGAAGCCGAGCACGTGCTCGAGGGTCGTCATCCAGGGCCCCGGCCGCGGGAGACGCCGGCGCAGTCCGGGGACGAGCGCGGCGAGCCCGAAGGGGAGCGCGAGCCCGAGCCCGAGCACCGCGAAGACGAGGAGGATCGTGGCGGGTCCGGCGCCGAGCGCGAAGCCCACCGCGGTGCCGAGGAAGGGCGCCGAGCAGGGCGTGGCGAGGACGACGGCCAGGACGCCCTCGCCGGCGCTCCGCACGAAGCCCCGCCGGGCGTCGACGGCCGCACCGAGGCCCGTCGCGTTCGGGGTGCCCACGCGCCACACGCCGAAGAGGTGGAGGGCGAAGACGACGAGCGCGCTCATCAGGAGCGTCACGGCCACGGGCTCCTGGAGCTGGAAGCCCCAGCCCACGGCGCGCCCGGCGGCGGCGAGCGCCGCGACGAGGACGCCGAGCGCGAGCAGGCTCCCGACGACCCCCGTGACGTAGCCGAAGGCCGCCGCCCGGGCCTGCCGGTCCGCCGCGCCGCCGAGCTCCACGAGGCCGACCACCTTCAAGGCGAGCACCGGAAGCACGCAGGGCATGAGGTTCAGGAGGAGGCCGCCGAGGAAGGCGAAGAGGAGCATCAGCGCGAGGCCCGGCGACTCTTCCGTAGCGGCTCCCAAGGAGTCCTCCGCGACGTCGGCGGCCGCAAAGAGCGCGCTCGCGACGGGGGTCCGCGCGGCGTCGGCGGCGCCCCGGGCGAGCGCCGTGTCCACGCGCAGGTGGAGCGTCTCGCCGTTGCGATGGAGCGTGAGCACGCCGCCGAAGCGCCCGCCGCCTTCCCCGGGGGCGTCGGGACCGTGGGTGAGCGTGAGCGGCACGATCAGGCCCTCGGGCGAGCGCGGATGGGGCGCCGGCGCGCCCACGGCCACCTCGAGGCTCTCGTGCCGCTCGGGGATGAAGGTCCCGAGCCCCGTCCCCGCGAGCGGCGCCGTCCCGGGGGCCGGGACGAGGGCGAGCGCGGCGCGGGTCTCGTCGCCCGGGCGCAGCGGCGCCGCCGCGAGCACGAGCTCGGCGCTCACGCCGGCAGCCGCAGCCTCTCGGGGGACGTGCGCCGCGGCGGCGTCGAAGGCGC
>JBCDGX010000420.1:0-5686 GCA_038750805.1 Myxococcota bacterium | reverse complement strand
GTCCGCGCCGAGCTCCGCGCCCAGCTCGGGGCGCCGGGCCCCCTCGCCTGGCGCCTCGGGGAGCTTTGGGTCGCCCGGCAGAGCCCCGCCGACGCCGTCGCGGCGACGGCCGCCCTCGAGAGCCTGGATCGGGCGGCGTTTCGTCGCGCGGCGGGGAGGGTCCTCGCGCCTGCGGGCGGGCTCCTGGTGCTCGAGGGCGAGCTGATGCCGCTCGCGCGCTTCGCGGTGGACCGCGACGCCCTCGGCCTTCGCCTGGTCCGCGACCCCTGAGTTCCCCTTGAAGATGATTGCCTCATGGGTTAACTATATCCCGCGAGGTCGCCGCGGGTGGCCCGGGAGGACCGCATGAGCGACGTGAAGAACCCGCCCGAGGGCTACCAGCGCGTGATCCCCTACCTGAGCTACGCGGATGCCCCCGCGGCCATCGAGTTCCTCGAGAAGGCCTTCGGCTTCACGCGGCGCTTCGTGATGCCCATGCCGGACGGGCGCATCGGCCACGCCGAGCTCGAGCTCGGCGGGCACGCGCTCCTCCTCGCCTCGGCCTACGAGGAGATGGGCATGGCGTCCCCGGCGAAGCTCCCCAACGTGCACGGCCAGGTGCTCGTCTACGTCGACGACGTCGACGCGCATCACGCGCGCGCCCTCGCAGCGGGCGCCACCATCGCCACGGAGCCCGAGGACCAGCCCCACGGGGACCGGAGCTACCGCGCGACGGATCCCGAGGGACACCGGTGGATCTTCGCGACGCACCTTCGGAACGTGGACCTCGCGTCGCTCCTCGAGGGCGACCCCATGGACTCGTGAGCGCCCGTAGCGCGACGGGGGCGCTCAGATGGGAGCCGCGGCCGAGCGCCTCGACCTCACCCTGAGCGCGCTCGCGGACCCGACGCGCCGCCGCGTCGTCGAGCTCCTCCGGGAGGCGCCCCGGCGTCCCGCCGAGCTCGCGACAGCGCTCGGCGCGAGCCGCCCGGCGATGAGCAAGCACCTCCGTGTCCTTCGGAACGGTGGCCTCGTCAGCGAGTCGACGCTCCCCGAGGACGCCCGGGTGCGCGTCTACCGTCTCGAGCCCGCGCCCTTCGAGGAGCTCGGCGCGTGGCTCGACGCCATCGAGGCGCTCTGGGCCGAGCAGCTCGACGCCTTCGCGGCGCACGTCGCCAAGCGAGGCGGCTCGTGAAGCCCGTCGTCGTGCGCACGCGCGTCCCGGCCGGCGTGGCGGAGACCTTCCGGCTCTTCACCGAGGAGGTCGACGCCTGGTGGAAGCGGGGCCCGCGCTTTCGTTTCGGCCCGGACGGCCGGGAAGGCATCCTCGCCTTCGAGGGGCGCGTGGGCGGCCGCTTCGTCGAGCGCTTCCCGGAGGGCGACGCGCTGAGCGTCGGCGAGGTGCTGGCCTGGGAGCCGCCTTCGGGCTTCGCCTTTCGGCTTCATCCCTCGGCGCCGGGGGGAGGGCCGGGCACGCGCGTCGAGGTCGCCTTCCGCGCCATCGACGCGGCCACCACGGAGGTCACGCTCACGCACTCGGGGCTCGAGACCGTGCCCGCCGGCGGCCGGACCGGCGCGCTCCGCAGCACCGCCCTGCGCAACGTGCTCAGCGTCTGGTGGGCGGACCTGCTGAGCGGGCTCCGGCGAGCTTAGTCAGCGCTTCGGGCGGCGGGCGATGAGCCGCGCCAGGTGGCGCTCTCCGAGCCAGCCCTCGCGGTAGTAGAGGACCTCGAGGGAGCCGCAGTCCCGGAGGAGCTCGTTGGGCTCGGCGAGCCAGCGCTTCGAGGGGCGCATCTGCCGCTCGAGGTTCCGCAGCGTCGGGAGCTCGGCGACGACCATGCCGCCGGGCTCGAGCTGGCTCAGGATCACCGGGAAGAGCGCCCGCTGCCGGTAATGGAAGCACGCGACGAGGTCGAAGGGCCCCTCCGGGAGCGGCTGGCGCTCGAGGTCGATGGCCTGCGTACGGATCTCGAGCCCCTCGTCCGAGGCCGCCTCCCGCGCGAGCGCCAGCCCCACGGGGGAGATGTCGATGGCCGTCACGGAGAGCCCGCGCCGGGCCAGGTAGACGCTGACGCGCCCGCTCCCCGCCGCGACGTCGAGGGCCTTGCCCTCGCCCGGGAGCTCGCCCTCGAACTCCCGCAGCCACGAAGGCTCGCCGCCCGGATGCTGTCCGCTCCGGTAGCGCGCGTCCCACTTCTCGCGATCGGCGTCGGCCATGGAGCCCGGAGCCTTCGCGAAGGCAGGGTCCGCCGCAAGCGCAGCGCATCGGCGGGGGCGAGCGTACCCGGCGCGCCGATCGCGGCCCGGACCCACCTGAGACCCGTTCGTCGCCCTTGAACGCCGGCCCGCCGCTAGGGGATGCTCCGCCCCGGCCGGAGCTGGGATCCGGCCGAGGACCTGCTTGCATGGACGTTGCCCTTCTGCGCGAAGAGCTCGAGGCTCGCGGTATTCGCAAGGCCAAGGTCGGCGGCTTCGACGTCGACGGCATCCTCCGCGGGAAGCTCATCTCGCTCGAGAAGCTCTTCTCCGCCGTGGAGAAGGGCTTCGGCTTCTGCGACGTGATCTTCGGCTGGGACGTCGCCGACAACCTTTACGACAACGCGGCCGTCACGGGCTGGGAGACGGGCTACCCGGACGCCCTCGCGAAGATCGACCTCTCGACCTTCCGCGTGCACCCCCACGAGCCGGACACCGCGCACTTCCTCGTCGATTTCCACACGCCGGACGGGAAGCCGCATCCGGCGTGCCCGCGCTCGCTCCTCAAGCGCGTCGTCGCCCGCGCCGAAGCCGCCGGCTACCGGCCGAAGCTGGGCTGCGAGCTCGAGCTCTGGGTCTTTCGCGAGACGCCCCAGAGCCTGAACGCGAAGGGCTTCCGCGATCTCGAGCCGCTCAGCCCGGGTATGTTCGGCTACTCCTGGCTCCGCGAGGGCCAGCACGGGGACTTCGTCCACGACGTGCTCGACACGATGGCGGCCTACGACGTGAACGTGGAGGGCTTCCACACGGAGACCGGGCCGGGCGTCTGGGAGGTCGCACTCCGCTACGACGACGCCGTCCGCGCCGCGGACCAGGCCGCGCTCTTCAAGACGACGCTGAAGAGCGTCGCCTACCAGCACGGCCTCGCCGTCACCTTCATGGCGAAGTGGAGCGAGGCCTTCCCGGGGAGCAGCGGCCACCTGCACCAGTCGCTCTGGGACGGGGAGGGCGCAGTCAACCTCTTCGCGGACCCGAAGGGCACCTACAAGCTGAGCGAGCTCGGCCGCCGCTACCTCGCCGGCGTCGTCGCCACGGCGCCCGATCTCGCCGCCATCTACGCCCCCTTCATCAACAGCTACAAGCGCTACGTCCCGGGGCTCTGGGCACCGCTCACGGCGAGCTGGGGCCCGGAGAACCGCACGTGTGGCGTGCGGCTGATCGACGGCCCGGGGGCCAAGGCGACGCGCCTCGAGCTTCGCCACACGGGGAGCGACCTGAACCCCTACCTCGCCATGGCGGCCACGCTCGGCGCGGGTCTCTACGGCATCGACGCCGGCCTCGAACCGCCGCCGCCGGCCAGCGGCGACGCGACGGAGCTCGGCGAGCCGCTCCCGACGACGCTGGAGGCCGCGACGGAGCGCTTCCGCGCCAGCGACGCGGCCAAGACGATCCTCGGCGAGGCCTTCGTCGACCACTACGCGCGCACCCGCGAGTGGGAGGTCCGCGAGCACCGCAAGGCCGTGAGCGGCTGGGAGCTCGCGCGCTACTTCGAGGCGGTCTAGGTGTCCCGAGTCCGCAACGCCCATCCGCCCTCGCCGGCCCTCGAACCGCTCCGCGGCGTCCTCCTCCTGAAGATGCTTCCGGCATCTCTTCGTCGTCGGTCCTTGCGGAGCGGCCCGATGTCTCGCCGCGAGCGAACGGCCCTTGCGGACTCGGGACACTGAATGCTCGCCAAGCTCAATCCGCTCCGCGCCTTTTCGGAGCGGCCGCTTCGGCTGCCGCGGCTCTCGCCCTTCGTGCCGCGGCCGAGCGACCCGCCCATCTACTATTTCAACGCCGAGCGCGACGACATCGTCCGCGAGGTCATCGGGCGCATCACGGGCGAGCACTCCGTGGATCGCTCGCGCCTCGAGCTCGCGCTGAACGACGCGGCCTTCCACGAGATCCGTCGCCTCGGCGCGCAGGGAGACGCCGAGGCGAAGGAGCACCTCGGCACCTTCAAGGGCCTCGCGCGGCGCATCGCCCGCATGAGCGACGCGGAGAAGCGCGACGCGCTCCGCGAGCTCGTCGGTCGCTACGCCGAGGACGTCGCCGGCAACTTCGATCCGCGGGTCTACGAGCTCGGCCGCCACGCGATCCCGCGCCTGATCACCGGCGTGATGCGTCCCTCGAAGCTCCCGACGGAGCTCTTGCCCACGAGCGCCGGGGCGAGCGCCGTGCACGAGCTCCTGCAGATCGAGGGCGCCGTCGCGAAGCTCCAGCGCCTCGAGAAGGACGGGACGCTCATCTACGTCCCGACGCATAGCTCGAACCTCGACTCCATCGTGCTCGGTCACGCCCTCGAGCAGGCGGGGCTGAGCCCGGTCATCTACGGCGCCGGCAAGAACCTCTTCACGAACCCGATCATCAGCTTCTTCATGCACAACCTCGGCGCCTACCGCGTCGACCGGCGCATCCGCGCGGGCGTCTACAAGGACGTGCTGAAGACCTACTCGCAGGTGATGATCGAGCGCGGCTACCACTCGCTCTTCTTCCCCGGCGGGACGCGGAGCCGCTCGAACCTCCTCGAGAGCCGGCTGAAGCTCGGCCTCGCCGGGAGCGCGGTGAACGCCTTCAGCCAGAACCGCGTACGGGGCGTCGACCGGAACCTCTACTTCGTCCCGACGACGATCAACTACGAGCTCGTGCTCGAGGGCGAGACCCTCGTCGAGGACTGGCTCAAGGCCGAGGGCAAGACCCGCTACATCATCCACGACGACGAGTTCTCCCGCCTCGATCGCTGGGTCGCCTTCTTCCGGAAGATCGTCGGCCTGAAGGCCGCCTGCGTGATCCGCTTCGGCGATCCCGTGGACCCCTTCGGCAACCGCGTCGACGACGAGGGGCGGAGCCTCGCGCCGGGCGGTCGCCCCATCGACGTCGGGAGCTACGTGCGCCGGCGGGGCAAGCCCGTGCTCGATGCGCAGCGCGACGCGGCCTACACCCGGGACCTCGGCGACGTGCTCGTCCACCGCTACCGCGAGGAATCCGTGCTCATGGCGACGAGCCTCGTCGCCCACGTGCTCTACCGGCGCCTCACCCGCGAGACCTCGGGCTTCGACCTCTTCCACCGGCTCCGCCACCGCGGCGAGGTGGCCCTCGGCCGCGACGAGCTCCGCCGGGAGGTCGGCGAGCTCCGCGACCGGCTCCGGGACCTCGAGCACGACGGTCAGGTGCACATCAACGACGACATCCGCGAGCGCGACCCGGCGGACATCGTCGACCGGGCGCTCACGGTCTGGAACGGCTACCACCGCCGCACGGCCGCGCGGGACCTGGGCTCGGAGGTGACGGCCGAGGACCCGACGCTCCTCCTCTACTACCAGAACCGCCTCGTGCCCTTCGCCGAGCGCGTCGCCGGCCAGGACGACCTGGCCGCGGCCCCCGAGATCGCGCGCCACGGGGTTAGGGGGGGGGGGTGAGCGGGCGGCACCGCGGCGGCGTGCTGGGCGGCGGGAGCTTAGGACCGGGCCTC
>JBCDGX010000419.1:0-5695 GCA_038750805.1 Myxococcota bacterium | reverse complement strand
TCGAGGGTGTGTTCATGCAGCTCGAGCTGCTCCTCCTCGAGGAGCGCGGCGCCGACGCCGACGATGCGATGCAGCGTATCGACCAGCTCCGTGTGCTGGCTGCCCGCGCGATGGATCGCCGCGATCTCGAAGAGCGCGTCGGTGTTCTGCGGGTCGAGGTCGAGGATGCGCTCCCAGTTGTCGAGGGCGTTCCGCGAGCGGTCGAGCTTGTCATACCAGACGCGCCCGAGGTCCGCGAAGACGCGCACGCGCACGTCGTCGTCCTCGACCACGGTGGCCTCGCGCTCGAGCACCTCGACGAGATCGGCCCAGGCCTCGGTCTTGGCGTAGAGCGTCCCGAGCGCGTTGAGCGCCTCCGGGTCCTCGCCGCGCAGCTCGAGCACGCGCTTCCAGAGGTCGATGGCCTCCTCCGGCTTGCCGAGCTGGTCCGACGCGAGGCGCGCCATCTTGCCGAGGATCTCGGCGCGGCTCGTGTCGCCGAAAGCGACGTCGAGCTCCTTGTGGAGCGCGCCGTGGAGCTTCGGCCAGTCCTCCTGGCGGAGGTAGATGGCCTGGAGCGCCTTCACGCTCTCGCCGTGCTCGGGCTCGATGTCGCCGAGCACGCGCTGGTAGACGGCGATGGCCTCCTCGGTGCGCCCGAGGTCCGCCTCGAGGAGCTGCCCGAGCCGGTAGTTCAGGTCGACCAGGTCCGCCGGGATGTCCGCCGCGTCGATGCGCAGCTGGAGCGTCGAGGCGAGCGCCTCGTGGGCCCCGGCCTCCGTGTAGATGCGGTCGAGGGCGACCAGCGCGTCCTCGTCCTTCGGGTCCACGCCGACCACGAAGCGGTAGGCCTGCTCCGCCCGCGACACGTCGCCGAGCTCCTCCTCGAGCACGCGCGCGAGGCGCTTGCCGAGGTGCACGCGCTGCTCCGGCACCTCCGTGCGCTCGATGCCATCGGCGTAGGTGTTCGCGAGCTGATCCCAGCCACCCATGGGCTCGGCGAGGCGCTCGGCCTCCGAGAGGCTGTGGTCGTGCCCCGGGTCCTCGAGGATGGCCCGCTGCATCCAAACGAACGCCCGTTCGTGATCGACGGCGCGCTCCTCGGCGAGCTCGGCGATGCGATGCATCATCACCACGCGCTCGCCGGCGTCCTCCTGGTGGTGGAGCTGGACCTCCTGGACCGTGAGGAGCTTGTCCCAGCTCTCCTGCATCCGATAGAGCGGCTCGAGGATCTCGCCCACGCGGAGCGGCTCGACGCCCCGGCTGAAAAGCGCCTCGAGGGCGAGGAGCGCGTCCCCGTGCTCCGGCGCCGCCGCGAGGATGTCCTGGTATTGGGCGATGGCCCGGTCGACCTCGCCGAGGTGCTCCTCGTTCACGCGGCCGAGGCGGAACTGAAGATCGAGCACGTCGTCGGGGCTGGCCGCGACCTCGATCTCCCGGGCGAGCACGCCGGCGAGCTCGGCCCACTGGCCGCTCTCGGCGTAGAGGCGGTCGAGGGCGCCGAGCGCCGGTAGGTGCGCCGGGTCGGCCTCGACCACGATGGCGTATCGCTCGATGGCCTTCGCGCCCTCGCCCTGCATCTCGTAGATCTGCGCGTTCCGGAGCGCGAGGTCGACGACGTCGTCCGGGGCGCCCTCGCGGAGCTTCGCGATCTCCGCGTCGTAGAGCGCGCTCACCTCCGGCCAGCGGCCGAGGCCCTCGGCCAGGCTCTCGAGGCTGGTCTGCGTGTGCTCGTGCCGGTTGTCGTGGGGCAGCGCCCTGGCGAAGGCGTCGAAGGCGGCGCCGGGGCTGGCGAGCTGATGCTGCTGGAGCTCGGCGACGCGGTGGAGGAGCTCGACCTTGCGGTGCGGATCCTCTTCGTGGCGCACCTGCACCTCGTGCACGCGCACGAGCTGCGGCCAGGCCTGCGCGGCCTCGTAGACCGGCTCGAGCACGCCCGCCGCGGCGAGGGGCTCCTGCTCCTCGCCGACGAGGCTCTCGAGGGCCTGGAGCGTCGGCGTGTGGTTCGGCGCCGCGTCGAGGATGTCGCGGTAGATGTCGATGGCGCGGAGCGGCTCCCCGAGGCGCCGGTGCCAGAGCTCGGCGCTCCGGTAGCGGAGCGAGACGACCTCCATGTCGTCGTCCGTGAGGTCCGCCTGGCGCTCGAGGACGCTCATCAGGTCCTGCCAGGCCTCCGTGGTCTGGTAGAGCTGGTCGAGGCGCGAGAGCGCCGTGTAATCGTCCGGGTCGATCTCGAGGATGCGCTGGTAGCTGTCGATGGCCTTCGCCGGGTCCTTCAGCTCGCCCTCGTAGACGGCCCCGACCTCTGCGTGGAGGCGCTTCTTCTCGAGCGGGTCGACGACGATGTCGGCCTTCTGCGTGTAGAGCTCGAGGAGCGGCTCCCAGGCACCCAGGCGCAGGTTCAGCTCGATGAGCTTGTCGAGGCTCGCCATGTCCTCGGGGTCGAGCTCAAGGACCTGGTGGTGGACCTTGATGGCCTCCTCGGGCTTCTCGAGGATCTCCTCGTAGAGCCGGGCGCCGCGCTGGAGGGTCTCCTTCTGCTCGTCGAGGGCCGGGAGCATGCCCGCCTTCTTGAGCGTGATGAGCGCGAGGTCCTCGTAGCGCTCCCCGAGCTGGTAGAGGCGCTCGAGGCTGCCGGCGGCCTCGAGGCTCATGTCGTCGAGCTCGAGCACCTTCGCGTAGTGGGCGATGGCCCGCTCGTGGTCGCCGAGCTGCTCCTCACGGATCTGCGCGGCCTTCATGTAGAGGCTCGCCGCGAGGTGGGGATCCTCGACGCCCGCGACCTGCTCCTCGTAGGTCTTCGCGAGCTGCTCGGCGTCGCCGATGCTCCCCGAGAGGCGCTCGAGCTGCTCCTGCGTGGGCCCGCTCGAGGGATCCTCCTTCAGCGCGCGCGAGTAGGCCTGGAAGGCGCTCGGCGCGTCTCCGAGAGCGTCCTCGTAGAGCTCGGCGATGCGGTGCAGGAGCTCCACGCGACGCTCCGGCGCGCTCGCGTGCTTGGCCTGGATCTCGTGGATGCCGATGAGCTTCGGCACCTCCCCGTGGTCCCGGTAGATCGGCTCGAGGATCTCGGCGATGAGCACCTGGTGGGCGTCGGTCTCGAGCAGGCGCTCGAGGCTCGCGCGCGCCGCCATCTGCGTGGGCTCGCGATCGAGCACCTCGCGGTAGATCTCGATGGCCGCCTCCGTGGCGTCCATGCGCGTCTCGCGGAGCTGGGCGAGCTGGAGCATCAGCTCGATCTGCCGGTCCGGAGCGTCGGCGAGCTCGAGCTGCCGGTCGACGTTGTCGGCGAGCTCGACCCACATCTCCTGGCGGGCGAAGAGGTCGTCGAGGGCCGTGAGCGCGCGCTGCGACGCCGGGTCGATCTCGAGGATCTCCCGGTAGACGCCGATGGCCGTCTCGGGCTCGGCGAGCTGGCCGTCGTAGAGCGAGGCCATCTGGACGAGGAGCTCTTCCTTGAGCTCGCCATCGAGGGTCTGTTCGGCGCGGCGACGCAGCACGCCCGCCAGGTCCGACCATCGCTCGGTCCGGCGGAAGACGCCGTCCAGCGCCACGAGGACCTCCTCGTCGCCGGGGTTGTCGTCGATGACCTTGCGGTAGCTCGCGACGGCGCCGTCCGTGTCCTCGAGCTGGACGTCCTGGACCGTGGCGCACTTGATCCAGAGCGTGCGAGCCAGCTCCGGGTCCGTGCTCTGACCGGCGAGCTCGCCGAGGAGCTCGACGAGCGCCGGGAAGCGGTCGTGAGCGATGGCCAGGTTCTCGAGGCGCGCGAGCGTCTCGGCCGAGCCCGGCTGCTCGCGAAGAGCCTCGGCGTAAGCCCCGAACGCTTCGTCGACCTGCCCGAGGTGCTCCCCGTGCGTCTCGCCGATCTTCGTCAGGAGCGCGAGGCGCTCGTCCGGGTCGCCCTCCCCCGCGTGCAGCACGCGGAGCGCGCGCACGAGGGGCTCCCAGGCGTCGCCGGTTTCGTAGAGGGGCTCGAGGATCTTGGCGGCGACGACGGCCACCTCGGAGTCGCCCATGAGGCCCTCGAGCGCCTCCCGGGCGCCGTCGTGCTCGGGCATGAGCAGGAGCACGTCACGGTAGAGGTCGACGGCCCGGGGCTTGTCCCCGAGGTGCTTCTCGTAGGTGCGCCCCTGGCGGAACTTCAGCGCCGCGAGCTCCTCGCTCGATTCGGGGCCGAGCTCGACGCGGCGCTCGAGGATGTCGGCGAGGTCCTGCCAGCGCTCGCGGTCCGAGTAGAGGCCGTCGAGGGCACGAAAGGCGTCGGTCTCGCCGTCGCCGTGCTCGCCGAGGATGGCCTCGTAAGCGTCGATGGCCCCGTCGGCGTCTTCGAGGCGCTCCTCGAGGAGCTTCGCCCGCTGGTACGCGAGCCTACGTCGGGCGGCCGGGTCGTCCTCGATCTCCATGCGCCGCTCCAGCACGTTTCGCATGTCGCCCCAGCGTTCGGCCGCTTCGTAGAGCTCGGTGACCGCCGCGATGGCCGCCCCGTGGTCGGGCCGCTCGTCGAGGACGGCGACGTACTCGGCGATGGCCTCGTCCGTCTTCTCCGTGCGCCGGTGGATCGCCGCCAGCCCCATGCGGAGCTCGACGGACTCGTCGCCGAGGGCGTCGTCGATGGCCTTCGCGTAGGTCTCCGCGAGCGGGCCCCAGTCCTTCGTCGCCGCGGCCAGGCGCTCGGCGTCCTCGCGCACGACCTCCTGGGCGGGCATGACGGCGAAGGCCTCGAGGTATTTTCCGTAGGCCTTCGCGGGCTGGCGGAGCTTCTCCTCGTAGAGCAGCCCGGTCTCACGGAGCAGATGGACACGCTCGGCCTCGTCCATGTCGTGGCGGAGGCGCACCTCGTAGACGGGCGCGAGCTTCCGCGCGTCCCCGGCCTCCTCGTAGATCGGTGAGAGGGCCTCGGCGGCCTCGAGGTTGTCGGCGTCCGTCTGGAGGATCTTCTCGTAGGCGCGGGCCGCGCGGTCGGGCTTCTGGTTCCGCTCGATCCAGAGCTTCGCCGCGCGGAAGAGGAGCGCGAGCCGGTCCTCGTGCTCGGTGCTCTGCCCGTCCGCCTCGCGCTCGAGGATGCGGATGAGCTCGTCCCAGCGCCCGCTCGGACCATAGAACTCCTCGAGCGCCTCCCAGTCCTTCAGGGCAACGTAGCGGCGCTTGAGCTGCTCCTGGGCCCGCCGGTCGTCGGGGTTGATGGCGAGGAGCTTCTTGAACGCGCGGACGGCCCCGGCGTCGTCCTGGAGCTTGTCGGCGTAGATGCTCCCGAGCTTCTGCAGCTGCTTGGGGTCCGGGTCCGCCTCGACGAGCTGCTCGAGGACGGCGGCGAGGGGCTCCCAGTCGCGGGCGCGCTCGTAGAGCTGGCCGAGGGCCGCGAGCGCGTCGGGGTTCGAGGGGTCGGTCTCGCGGACCTTCTCCCAGAGGCCGATGCACACGTCGGGCTTGCGGATGCGCTTGGTGGCGAGCTCCGCCATCTCGGCGTAGCGGACCGGACGATCGGCCGGGTCCAGGAGCTCGGCCTCGCGCTGCATGACGCGGATGAGCGACTCCCAGTCCCGGCGCTTCTCGTACATCTCCTTGAGGCGCGTGATCGCCTCGGCGTCCTCGGGCTCGAGCTCGAGGACCTTCTCGAAGCATTTGATGGCCTCGGCCTGGTTGCTCGAGCGCTCGACGTAGAGCGCGCCGGCCTCGCGGAAGAGGGCGACCTTCTCGGCGGCCTCCACGTGCACGT
>JBCDGX010000418.1:0-5700 GCA_038750805.1 Myxococcota bacterium | reverse complement strand
GTTTGGGGACGCGCGCTGCGCCCGATCCCTGCCTTTCCGGGAGGGGTGTTCACGGCAGGGCGTAAACGTCCGTTCTCGCTCGACGACGGGGGAAACGCGACGGCCCGAAGATTGGGCGCCGGCGCGAAATCTGCTACGCACCGCTGCTCCGATGCTCCGGCTCCCCACGTTTCTTTTCGGCGCGATCGTCACGATCGCCTCCGTCCTGGCCCTCGGCGGCCGGGCCGAGGCGCAGTGCACGCGCGCCGTGGAGCGGACGCCGCTGCGCTTCTCGGCGGACGGTGAGCAGGTGCTCGTCGAGGTCCTCGAGCGGGACGATTGCTTTCCGGACGGGGTCCTCGCCCAGCGCATGGAGATCCGCCGCACCGAGGACCTGGCCGTCGTGCAGCGCGTCGAGCTCGTCCGCGGCAGCCGGGACTGGTCCGACCCGAGCACCTGGGAGGCGCGCTCGCCGGGCGAGGTCGAGGCCGAGGTCACACGGCGCCGGGCCCGCTTCCTGCGCGAGCGCCAGCGCGCGTTCCCGCTCGTCGCGCACGGCGAAGAGGCCATCTGGGACCATGGCGAGCTCGTGGTCGGCGAGCTGCGCCTGCGCGCCCCGACCCGAGGCCTCCGCGCCCTCCGCCCCTACGGCGACCTTCCGCCGGTGCGCGTCTACGTCGCGCGGACGCGAGAGGGCGAGGCGCTCGTGCTCGGCACCGTGGACGCCGCGGGCCGGCAGCGCCTGGTCGGCCTGACGCCGAGCTGAGCGACGCGCCTACTCGTACGCCTTCTCGATGTCCGAGGCGATGTCGCCCATGCGCACGAAGATGCGGATGTTGCTGAGCACCTTCAGCTTGGCGCCCTCGAACTTGTAGAGGGGCGAGAGCACCGCATCGATGACGCCCATCTCCTTGGTGTCGAGCTTCTTCCACACCGTGTAGGGGGCGCTCGTGCGGGCCAGGGTCGTGCGCTTGTCGTAGGCGCGGGAGCGGAGCGCGCTCGAGGGTGCGGGCTCCTCCTCCCACTGGGACGTCACGTGACCGCCGTCGATGCGGTACCGGACGATGACGTCCGTGCCCCGCGGCGTGTCCCAGCAGCGGAGCTCGAAGTTCTCGTGCGTCTTGCGGGCGACCTTCCGGAACTCCGCGTCGCCGTTCAGCGCGGCGACGTAGACGTCCGTGAAGCTCTCGGTCCAGTAGACGGGCAGCGCGTCGCTCATGGCGCGCGAGCGTGCGACCGGCGCCCCCCCGAGGCAAGCGCGTTGCAGGCGCGCTCAGGGCCCGAGGGCGCGGCGAAGCGTCGCGCGCGCGATGGCCTCGAGCTCGGGCGTATCGTCGGCCCGGGCGAGGATCGCGGCGCCGAGGGCGAGGGCCCAGCCGCGTGCTCGCGCCCAGGTGTCGTCGTCCAGGGGCCCGCGCGCCGCACGGAAGACGCTCCGCTCCGCCGCTTCGAAGGCCATCCATGCGACGGCCAGGTCGGGCGCGGGGTCCCCGCGCGTCAGATCGCCGAAGTCGATCACCGCGACGAGCACCTCGCCCCGCACGAGGAGGTTCAGCGGGTGGAGGTCGCCGTGAAGCCAGAGAGGCGGACCGGACCAGGACGGCCGGCTCATCAGCGCGGTGCAGCGGTCTCGAAGCGCGTCGAGCGTCTCGCGCGGCAGCGTCCCTTGGAGGGCCACGAGGGAGGCCTGGAAGCGTTCGGCCCGCTCCCTCAGCGGGACCCCCCGAAACGGGTTGGCGGGCGCCTCCGCCGGCGCCGGCGTGTGGAGGGCGCGAAGGAACGCGCCCAAGGCCTCGGCCAGCCGCGCGCTCCCGGGTCGCGCGCCGAGGGGGACGCCCTCGAACCAGGGAACGACGCTCCAGGGCCAGGGGAAGGCCGGCGTCGGTCGCCCGGCGACGCGCGGGACCGGGATGGGAAGCGGGAGGCGCGCCGCGAGCTCGGGCAACCAGCGCTGCTCGTGGGCGATCAGCGGCGCTCCGGCGCTCCGCCGAGGCACGCGCAGCGCCTCGCCCTCGCCGACGCGCCAGATCTCGTTGTCCCAGCCCTCGCCGACCTTGCGCAGCGGAAGCCCCGCGAGCTCCGGCGCCTGGTCCGCGAGGAGCCCGCGCACGAGGTCGGCATCGATGACGAGCTCCGCGGGCGGCTTGTCCACGTGGCCGCAGTATGCGCCCTGCTCACGCCATGAGGGGAGCCAGCGGGCCCCGGTACTCCGGCCGGTCCACGAGATCGCGGTCACCGAAGAAGTCGACGTCGGTCTCGCCCACGGCATGGCACAGGCTCACGAGCAGGCGGTTGTGGGGAACGCGCTCGTTCGAATCGATGTTCCGGAGCCGGAGGTAGCGACCGAGGCGAAGCACGCGGCCGCCGCCTCCGGCGATGACCGTCGGGTGCCGCGTCTCCTGGCGGTCGTGGCCATCGTGGCCGAACTCGTTGTGCCAAAAAATGACGGTGTTATCGAGGATTGACCCTCCCGCAGGGTCGAACGGATCCGCCAGCGCCGAAAGCTCTTCGAGGACCGCCGCGAAGTGGCCGGCGGCCCAGCGCTGGCCCGTCGCGTAGCCCTCGCGCAGCGTCGTTCGCTCGCTCCCGGACGAGAGCCAGTAGTCGTGCACGAGGTTCTCGTGGAAGCGGAAGGTGTCGCCGTAGCGGGCACGAATGCCCGCGGTGCGCACCCCGGGCACGTCCGTGTAGTAGTTGGGGAAGTCGTTGAGGATCTGGAGCGTCGCGCAGCGCGACCGACCGCAGGCGAAGGCCTGACCGATGACCCGGGCGTGGGCCCGGGCCACGTCGCGCACCTCGCTCCAGTCCCGGATGCGACCGTCCCGCGCGGGCACGTCCGTACCCCGCGTCGTGCAGGCTCCTCCCGGGAGGGGCGCGCCGCTCCCGGGGGTGAGGGCGTTCATCGCGGCGAGGTGCGCGTCGATCTTGGCGCGCTCCTGGCGACCGAGGCGCGCGCGGAGGGCCTCGAGGCGGCCCGCGCCGTGAGCGGCGATGGCCTGCTCGCCCGCCGTGAAGTCGACGACCGGCTCCTCGGGATCCGGCGGGGCGAAGTCAGCCGGAAACGCCGCCCGGAACACGCTCGCGGGGTTGGTCTCGGGGTTCCGGGGGCGACCGGCGTCGTCGTAGCTCATGCACTTCCAGGTGCCGGCCCCCTCGACGCTCGCCGTCAGCAGCGCCGGGGCACCGAGGCGCCCGTGCAGAAAGAAGTCGAGCGAGGGATGGCCGTCGTAGACGCCCTCGCGGTTCGCCGGAGGTTGGGCGCCGGTCAGGAGCGTGCCCTGCTCGTTGTGCCCATGGGCGGTCCGTACGCCCCCGCGCGTCCCCTCCTTCGTCACCTGCGTGTCGAGGCCATCGATGATGGTGATCCGATCGGCCCACGGCGCGAGCGGGTCGAGCATCGAGTTCTCGTAGGCGAACATCAGCCCACTCAGCGGGGCATCCGCGTCGGGCTCGCTGCCGTTCGTGTTCCGCGGGATCCAGTAGTCCCGGTCCGTGCCGTGCGGGGTGCGGATGGCCAAGAAGCGCACCGGCGCGGCGACCTCCTGGGCGCCCGCCCGACGGCGTAGCGCGGGGGCGATCCCCGTACCGAGGGCGGAGGCACCGAGGAGTTGGGCGAACTGTCGACGGGTGAGGGCCATGCTCAGAGCTCGCTCCGCCGTTCCACGAAGGCGGGGTGGCGCACGATGGAGACGAGGAGCTCCTCGAAGGAACCCTCGGCCGCGTCGAAGTCCTCGAGGGCGTCGTAGGTCCAGCGAATGGCGCGGGGGCTTCCGACGTCGATGCCCATCAGGAAATGGGCGAAGCGCTGGATCATGCAGTGCTTGAAGGCCGGGTCGTCGGCGAGGGCCCGGGAGAACTCGGCCGCGTTGTCGAAGCTCCCCAGCTCGAGCTCGATCTCCGGCTCCACGGGCAGGCCGTCCGGGTAGCTCGTTTGCCAGCTGCCGTCGCCAGAGAAGCTCTCGAAGACCAGGCCGACCGGGTCCGAGATCGCGTGGCAGCCCCCGCAGACCGGGTCGTTGCCGCGGACCTCCACGATCTCCCGCACCGTGGCGTCTTCGCCCACCAGCTCGTCGAGGGCGCCCTCGAGGTCGATGTCGAGGGGCGTGATGCCGTTGCACATCGCGTCGCGGTAGACGCCCATGCCGCGCCGGACGACGTTTGCGCGCCCGCGCTTGCCGTGGCTCACGAGCCACACGCCGCGCGTCAGGAGCCCGGCGCGCTGCGTCGGGTCGAGCTCCACGCGCTGCAGACCTTCGCCCGGGTGGCTGACGCCGTAGTAGGCCGCGAGCTCGGGACGGATCCACGTGCCGCTGATCGAGAGCAGGTCCCGGAGCGTGCCGCGCTCGCGGACGATGACCTCGTCGACGAAGACCCGGTACTCCTCCTCGAGCTGCGCGACGATGCTGTCCGGGAGCCCCACCTCGGCGCCCTGGCTCTCGAGCGTGGCCATCTCGAGCCACTCCCAGAAGAAGCGCTGCCAAACCGGCGCGGACGCCGCCATGAGGCGGCGCGCATGCCGCTCGCGCACGTCGGGGTCCGCGAGGCGCTCCGCGTCGGCGAGGAGCTCTGCGTCGGGAGCCCGGTCCGTGATTCCGAAGGCGAGCAGGGTGGCCGTCTCGTAGGGAGCGAGCGTCACCACGTCGCCGCGGGCGCCCGGTTCCCCGAGCTCGGTCCGGTAGAGGAACTCCGGGGAGAGCAGCACGGCACGCACGACGCCTTCCACGGCGAAGTCGAAGTCGTAGCTCGCCTGCAGGGTGTCGAAGAGAGCACGGAGGGAGGCGCGCTCCGCGTCGCTGGCCGGACGGCGGTACGCCTCGTCCGGGAGCCAGCGGAGCAGCGTGTCGGCGCAGGCCGCGGTGCCCCAGGCGTCGCATCGGGTGGCCCGCTCCCCGACCACCCAACGAGCGAGCGTACCGGCGGCATCGCGGAAACGGGCCGCGCTCCCCGTGTCGATGCGTGCGTTGGCCGCGATGTTCGTGATGCCGGCCTCGGCGGCCGAGCCCGGGAGCTCCACGGTGGGGGCGCCCGGGCCGAAGAGGCGCTGCGTCTCGCCGATGTACTGCGCTGGCGTGAGGCGCCAGATGCGGGCGTCGAAGCGCGGATCCTCGAGGAGCGCCGGGTCGATGGGCGCGCCGGGCTCGTTCACGCCGGTCGGCGCGCCGGCACCGACGAGGGGGTCCCCGATGACGCCATCGCACGCGGCCAGCGCGAAGCCGACGGCTATCAGAAGGAGGCGCACCTCGTGACCATACGGAGCGATCCGCCCGGCGCCCCGTTACGCCGACGCCGCGCTCTCGTCGGTGGCTTGAGAAAGCACCCCCCCAGCCCTTGACCGCTCCCGGTTCTCAACACAACATGCGTCACATAACGACTGTTGGAGAACGCCGATGACCGCCGCCGACCTCGCCTCCGTCCCGTCCCCGACCTCTGCCCCGACTGCCGCGCACCGTCTCGAGGGTGTGCTCAACCTCCAGCGCAAGGCCGCCATCGCGGCTGGCGGCGCCGTGGACCACGCCGGCCGCGTGCACGTCGCGCCCATGGCCGATTTCGACATGGCCCGCACCATCTTCGGCAAGCTCGAGGGCGCGATTCCCCGCACGTTGATGAAGGACAAGCTCGCGAAGGATGTGTTCTGGAGCGACGCCGCCATCGCGGAGATCGAGACCGCCTACGCGGCGTCCGAGGCCGAGGCCCCGACGCCCGCCGTCGATCAGGCGCTCG
>JBCDGX010000417.1:0-5703 GCA_038750805.1 Myxococcota bacterium | reverse complement strand
GCGCTTCGACGTGATGGCGGCGTTGGAGCGCGCCGGGCCGATGCGCATGTCGGCCCTGTCGGGCGCCTTGCGCGTCTCGGCTGGCAACGTCACGGGCATCGTCGACGCGCTGGAGCGCGAGGGCCTCGCGCTGCGCCGCCCCGTCCCAGGCGACCGGCGCGCGATGGAGGTGGCCCTGACCGAGGCCGGCCGCGCCCGCTTCGAGGCCGTCGCGCGGCTGCACGAGCTCTGGGTGGACGAGCTGCTCTCGGATATCGGTGCGGACGGCCTCGCGCTGCTGCGAGACAGGCTCGGGCGCACCGCCAAGCGGCTGGAGGGCGCATGAGCTTCGATCTGCGGATGGAGGGCCGGGTGGCCATGATCGCCCTGGACGGCGCGGCGCGCAAGAACCCGTTCACCTTTGAGAGCTACGCGGCCCTGCGCGACTGGTTCCGCGGCCTGCCCTACGAGGATGGGATCGACGCGGTGGTCTGGCGCTCCAATGCCGGCAACTTCTCCTCCGGCGGGGACGTGCACGACATCATCGGCCCGCTCGTGGCCATGAAGAACGCCGGCGACATGCGCGGGCTCCTCGAGTTCACGCGCATGACCGGGGACCTCGTGAAGGCGATGATCGCCTGCCCCCAGCCCATCGTCGCGGCCATCGACGGCATCTGCGTGGGCGCCGGCGCCATCCTCGCCAGGGCGAGCGACCTCCGCGTCGGCGCGCCGAACGCGACGACCGCCTTCCTCTTCACCCGCGTGGGCCTCGCCGGCTGCGACATGGGGGCCTGCGCGATGCTCCCGCGCATCATCGGCCAGGGCCGCGCCGCCGAGCTCCTCTACAGCGGCCGCGTGATGACCGCCGAGGAGGCCGAGCGCTGGGGCTTCTTCAACCGCCTCGTCACCGCCGACGCGCTCGAGGCCGAGGCCGTCGCCTTCGCCCAGCGCCTCGCCGAGGGGCCGAGCTTCGCCCACGGCATGACCAAGACCATGCTGCGGCAGGAGTGGGCCATGGGGCTCTTCGAGGCCATCGAGAGCGAGGCCCAGGCGCAGGCCATCTGCATGCAGACGAGCGACTTCGAGCGCGCCTACCATGCCTTTGTGAAGAAGGAGCGGCCGACCTTCGAGGGCGACTGAGAGGACCCCATGGCGGACACGAGCTTTCTCGACTGGCCCTTCTTCGACGCGCCGCATCGCGCCTTCGCGACCGAGCTCGAGGCCTGGGCCGCCGCGCACCTCGGCGCGCCCCACGGCGAGAGCGTCGCCGAGGTCGATGACGCCTGCCGCCAGCTCGTCCAGGCCATGGGCGCCGGCGGCTGGCTTCGCGTGACGGCCCCGGACCCGGACGACGCGGCGTCGCGCCTCGACGTGCGCACGCTCTGCCTCGCCCGGGAGATCCTGGCGCGCCACGACGGCCTCGCGGACTTCGCCTTCGCCATGCAAGGCCTCGGCATGGGCGCCATCAGCCTCTTCGGGACGCCGGCGCAGCGGGAGCATCTGAGGCGCACGCGGAGCGGCGAGGCCATCGCGGCTTTCGCCCTGAGCGAGCCGCGCTCGGGCTCGGACGTCGCGAACCTCGAGACCTCGGCGACGCGCGAGGGCGAGGGCTGGGTGCTCGAGGGCGAGAAGACCTGGATCAGCAACGGCGGCATCGCGGACCTCTATGTGGTCTTCGCGCGGACCAGCGACGAGGGCGCCCGGGGCCTCACGGCCTTCTTGATGCCCGGGGACGCCCCGGGGCTCGAGGTCGCCGAGCGCCTCGAGGTCATCGCGCCGCACCCCCTCGCGCGCCTCCGGCTGAACGGAGTGCGCCTCGGGGACGGGATGCGCATCGGCGAGGTCGGCGCCGGCTTCAAGGTGGCCATGAGCGTGCTCGACGTGTTCCGTTCGAGCGTGGGCGCGGCGGCGCTCGGCTTCGCGCGGCGGGCGCACGACGCGGCCCTCGAGCGTTCGAGCACGCGGGAGCTCTTCGGCGGCCCGCTCGCGAACCTGCAGATGGTGCAGGGGCACCTGGCGGACATGGCGCTCGGCATCGACGCCTCGGCGCTGCTCGTCTACCGCGCGGCCTGGACGAAGGACGCGGGCGCCGCGCGCGTGAGCCGGGAGGCCGCGATGGCGAAGCTCCACGCGACGGAGACGGCGCAGAAGATCATCGACGCCGCGCTTCAGCTCCACGGCGGCGACGGCGTGAGGAAGGGCGTGGCCGTCGAGGCCCTCTACCGGGAGATCCGGGCGCTCCGCATCTACGAGGGCGCGAGCGACGTGCAGAAGGTCGTCATCGCGCGGCAGGCCCTCGCGAAGCATCGGGCCGGGACATGAGCGGCGCCTTCACCTTCCGCATGGAGCAGCCCATCGCCTTCGAGCACGTCGACGCGGCGGGCTGGGTCTTCTACCCGCGCTACGCGGCCTTCGTGAACCGCGCCGTCGAGCGCGCCTTCGGCGAAGGGCTCGACTGGTCCTACGCGCGCATGCACCTCGAAGAGCACCTCGCCATCCCGACGGTCGAGCTGAACATGAAGTTCCTGAAGCCCAGCCGGCTCGGGGAGACGCTCGCGATCACCCTCGAGGCCGTCGACGTCGGGCGACGCTCCCTGACCCTCGACGTCGAGATGCGCGTCGCCGGCGAGGAGACCCCGCGCGTGACCGCGCGCGTAGTGGTGGTGCACGTGGCCATGGGCGACCCCCCGCAGACCCGCCCCTGGCCCGAGGCCATCGCGGCGAAGCTCCGCGGTGAGGGGCCCTAGCGGAGCGACGGCGGATTGAAGGCCAACCGCTCGGCCGTTACCTCGATGGAGTGGGGGCTTTCACCCGGTTCTTCGTCGTCTTTCTGGTCGTGGCCACGGTCGCGAACGCGCTGGCCCTCGGCCGCGTCGCCCCGCGGAGACGGTGGTCACGAGAGCGCCTTCGCTGGGCCTGGGCGGGGCTTTACGCGCTCGAGGTAGTTGCCGTAATCGTCGCGCTCGCGGTCAACCGAAGGCCGGCAGAGCCACCCTACGGACCTGAGTGCTACCTCTGCGTGTTCTATTTCGTGGTGCTGCTCCCGCTGGCGCAGCTCGCCGCCACCCTCACGAAGCCAAGCGCGGCGGCGCCGCCGGACGCGTCGCCACCGCCGGGCTTCTGAACGATGCGCGCTCTCGGCGGGTCCACTATCGTCGCACCATGAAGGCACTCCATCCCGAGGGCTGGAAGCCCGCCAAGGGTTACGCGAACGGCATGGCGGCGCGGGGCACGACGGTGTTCGTCGCCGGGCAGATCGGGTGGGACGCGGAGCAGCGCCTCGTCGGCGAGGGCTTCGTGGCGCAGGCGCGGCAGGCGCTCGAGAACATCGTCGCCGTGCTCGCCGAAGCCGGCGGCGGGCCCGAGCACATCGGCCGCATGACCTGGTACGTGACGGACAAGGCGGAGTACGTCGCCGTCGCGAAGGAGCTCGGTCGCGCGTACCGCGACGTGCTCGGCGCGCACTACCCGGCCATGACCCTCGTCGAGGTCCGAGGGCTCCTCGAGCCCGGTGCGAAGGTCGAGATCGAGGCGACGGCCGTCGTCCCCGACTGAGCGAAGCGTCGCTCCACAAGCGCGGCTCCCCCGTCACGGGTTCGTCCCCGAGGTCGTCGTCCGTTCACGCGGCGCCGCCTGGCCGCCACACGCGTCCCGACCTTGTCGATGAAGCGACGACGAGGCGTGGAACAAGGCCCGTCCGGGAATGCGACACCAGGCCCGACCGCGCGCCCGAGAGCGCCAACGGGAGAAAGACGATGACCTGGACTTCGACGCGCTGGCTTTGCGTGGCCGCGCTCTTGGCCGCGACGGCCTGTGGTGATGATGGCGAGCAGGGACCGCCCGGCATGGACGGTGCCCCGGGCGCCGACGGTGCGGTGGGCCCCGCGGGCTCCGCCGGCATGCAGGGTGCGCCCGGCAACGACGGCGCCGATGGCAGCGATGGCACGGACGGCTCCGACGGCCGCAACGCCCTCCTGACCCAGACGCCCGTCGGCCCCGGCGAGGACTGCGTCTTCGGCGGCCTTCGCGTCGACAGCGGCGTCGACGACAACGGCGACGGCGTGCTCGACGAGGCGGAGATCGACGCCACGAGCTTCATCTGCAACGACGAGGCGCCCTTCACGCTCCAGCTCCTCCACTTCGCCGACGTCGACGGCAACGAGGCCACGGCCCTCGCCAACATCGACGAGTTCTCGGCCCTCGTCGACGGCCTCCGCGGCGACCCGCTCTTCGGCGGCTTCTCCCTCGTCGTCTCCTCCGGCGACAACGTCATCCCGGGCCCCCGCTGGTTCGCCGCCGAGAACGGCGACGTCCGGAACCTCACGGGCTCGAACGAGCCCGGTCACGTCGACCAGCTCTGGCTGAACGAGCTTGGCGTCGTGGCCTCGGCCCTGGGCAACCACGAGCTCGACCAGGGCCCCGGCGAGTTCGCCGACTCGCTCCAGATCGAGACCCGCGGCGACGCCCGCTTCCCCGGTACGCTCTTCCCCTACCTCGCGGCGAACGTCGACTTCAGTGGCGATCGCGACCTCGACGCGCGCACGGGTATGGACGGCGACGACGCGCGCCTCATGGGCGGCCAGGTCGCCGGCAGCGCGGTGATCCACGTCGCGGGCGAGGACATCGGCCTCGTCGGCGTGGCGACGCCGAACCTCCCGGCCATCACGACCACCGGCGCCCTCACCGTGGCCGGAAGCACGGCGATGATCAGCGAGCTCGCCGCGGCGATTCAGCCGACCATCGACGCGCTCACCATGGACGGCATCGACAAGATCGTCCTCCTCTCGCACCTCCAGCAGCTGGACTTCGAGAAGGCCCTCGCCGCCGAGCTCACGGACGTCGACATCATCGTCGCCGGTGGCTCGAACACGCGCATGGGCGACGCCACGGACCTGCTCTTCCCCGGCGACGACGCCTTCGCCGAGCCCTACCCCTTCGCGACCACGGGCATGGACGGGGATCCGCTCCTCATCGTAAACGTCGACGGCGACTACAAGTACCTCGGCCGCCTCGTCGTCTCCTTCGACGACAACGGCATCCTCATCCCGGCGACGCTCGACGAGGAGATCAGCGGCGTCTTCGCCTCCGTCCCGGAGAACGTCCGCGCCGTCGCCGGCCAGCCGATCCCGCGCGTCGTCGAGGTCCGGGACGCGGTCCAGGAAGTGATCACGACGCAGTTCGAGAACGTCGTCGGCCACACGGACGTCTACCTCGAGGGGCGCCGCGGCTTCGTCCGCACCGAGGAGACCAACCTCGGCAACCTCACGGCGGACTCGATGAAGTGGTACGCCGAGCGCTGCACCGAGCTCACGAATGTCCTCGCCATCAAGAACGGTGGCGGCATCCGCGCGGAGATCGGCAACGTCGTCGTCACCGGCGAGACCGTCTCGCTCTTCCCGCCCTTCAACGACGGCGTGGACTCCGAGGCCGGCGACGTCTCCGAGGGCCATTTCCGCGGCACGCTCCGCTTCGACAACGGCCTCGTCATCCTCGACGTCACCGGCGAGGAGCTGAAGCTCATCCTCGAGCACGGCGTCGCGGCCACGGGTCCGACGAGCACGCCGGGCCAGTTCCCGCAGGTCGGCGGCATCTCCTTCGGCTACGACCCCACGGGCACGCCGCTCGCGCTCACCTTCGATGGCGACGGCAACGTCACCGGCATCGCGACGCCCGGCGGGCGCATCTCGGACCTCTACGTGGACACCGACGCCAACGGCACGCCGG
>JBCDGX010000416.1:0-5704 GCA_038750805.1 Myxococcota bacterium | reverse complement strand
GGCGAGCCGCGCCTCCGGCGCGTCTTCCGGGCGTCCCTGGCCCACCCGCGCCGCGCGCGCGAGGAGGCGGGCCGCCCGCTTGGAGGCGGCGCGCGCCCGGAGGCGGCGCTCGGCGGGAGACTCCATGGGCGCAGCCTACGATGGAGCCCCGGGAGGCGCCGGGGCATGCTACGGATGCGGCGATGATCCTGCTGAAGCGCGCGATCCCCCGGCTGCCCGTCGCGGCGCTCGTGCTGGGCGGCTGCGGAGACTCCGGAGAGTTCGTCCCGACGACGGAGCTCTGCGAGCTCGAGCAACGCTGTTTCCCAGAGAACTTCGCGACCTTCGCGACCTTCGCGGACTGCGAGGGCGTCTACGAGACCTACCTCGAGACGGTGCGCTCGCGCTTCGGCCAGGAGTGCTACGACCTCTACCTGGCCGCCCTCGAGTGCACGCTGCCGTTCTACCAGGCGACCTGCAATCCCTACGATCCGGAGGGGCTCGCGGCCTGCGCGGCGGAGCTCGACGCCTACGACGAGGCCTGCCGGCTCTACGATTGAGCGCCCGAGGGCTCGTCCCCGGAGGCCTCTTTCGCCTTGCGGGCCTCGAGCCGTGCCAGGCGCCGCTCCGCCTGAACCTTGCGCACCGCCTTCAGCGCCTGCTCGATGCGCGGCTGGAGCGCCTCGTGGGTGGCGTTGAGCACGTCGATGAAGTCCGCGTCGAGGCCCTTTCGGTCGCGCACGCGGGCGTAGAGCGCGTCGAAGACCGCGGCGTGCTCGGCCTCGATGGCCTCGTTCGGGTCGCCGACGTCTTCGGGGAGGTCGTCCTCGCGCTCGCCCTCCTGCGTCCGGAGCTCGGGCCGGACGCTCGCTGCCGCGGCCGCGGCGTCCGTATCCGGCGCCGCCAGCCACTCGATGGCCTCGGGCACGATGCGCTCGGGCTCGGCGAGGGTCGTCTCGTACGCCACCATGTGGATGGGGTAGCGCCGCGTGAGCACGTCGCTGAGGAGCGCGTAGTTCTCGCTCCACCACTCGAGCACCGGCGGCACGTGCACCGGCTCGGGCATGGCCTCGCCTCGGAGCGCCGAGCGGTTCGCGTGCTCCATGGCGTAGAGGCGCCGGAGCGAGCGGTGGTACTCGCGCCAGTCGCGCATGGTCGCGATCACCTTCCCCACGAAGGCCACGTCGGAGCGCACGAGCCCCGGGATGAAGACCTTCACGGCGTGGTGACGCGTCGCCTGGGGGAAGAGGTAGGCGCCGGTCTTCGGATGCGGGTTCGTCCGGAAGTTGATGCCGTTCCGGAGCGGCGACTCGTAGAAGCCCTCCTTGTTGGCGTCCCGGATCGTGTCACCCCAGTCCTTGGAGAAGGCCTTCCCCAGGACGGGCAGCCCCGCCGCCTTGAGGATCTGCATCCACATCGACGTGCCGGAGCGCTTCGTGCCGGAGACGATGATCACGGCGACGGAAGCTAACGCATGGGGACCCGGGCGCCCGTCAGGGCGCGGGCCAGCGGGCCTCCCAGTCCTCGCCGAAGAGCACCTCCCAGCCTCGCACGGGCCGACCGGCGAGCACCGCCGCGGGGCTCGACCACACGGCCTCGAGGTCGGGCGGGAGCGGCGAGCTCAGCTCGAGCGGCTCCCCCGTGCGCGGGTGCGCGATGCGGAGCGTGTGGGCGTGCAGCGCCTGGCGCCCGTGCCCGAGCTCCCGGAGCAGCGCGTCGGTGGGCCCGTCGTCGATGACCGCGAGAAAAGGCGCCGGACCCGCCGGCCCATAGAGCTTGTCGCCGATGATGGGGTGCCCCCGCGCCGCCAGATGAACGCGGAGCTGATGCTGCCGGCCGCTCTCCGGCGAGAGGCGGACGAGGCTCGCTCCCTCGCGGACCTCGAGGCGCTCGACATGGGTGACCGCCTTTGCTCCGTCGGGGCGCACGGTCATGAGCACGTGGAGCCCCTCGTCCACGGCGCCCATGGGAAGGTCGATGACGTCCCGCGCGTCTTCCAGCCCCCCGCGCACGATCGCGAGGTACACCTTCTTCACCTGCCGGCGCTCGAAGGCGAGCTTCAGCGCCACCTCCGCTTCGCCGTGCTTCCCACACACCACGACCCCGCTGGTCTCCCGGTCGAGCCGATGCGCGAACTGGGGCGGGTTCTCCCCATAGCGCTCACCGAGGAGCCAGCTGAGCGTGTGCTTGTGGTACGTGGCCGTCGGGTGCATCGGGAGTCCCGCGGGCTTGTCCACGGCGAGCACGTCCTCGTCCTCGTAGAGCACCCCGAAGCGACCGGGCGTCGGCGGCTCCTTCATCGGCGGTCGCACGATGAGAACGGTCTCCCCGGCGCGGACGCGATCGCTCGCGCGCCGGCGCGTGCCGTCCGCTCGGTACGCGCAGTTCCGCACGATGGCGTTGGCCCGCGTCCGCGAGATACGAGGGATGCGCGTCTGGAGGAAGCGGTCGAGGCGCATGCCCGCGTGCTCCCGGGCCACGGGGAACGTGAGGAGGATCGACTCGGGATCGCATCCCGGCGGGAGCTCGCGGGGCATGGGGGCGTCCCCGTGCGGGCCACGGGGCCCGGCGAGCATGACCCAGGGCGCCGCCCGGCGCCGGAGCCCAGCGCATGAGCCGTGGGTCCACGAGGCGCCCGGGCCTGGCGGGGAGCGCCGCGGGTCTCCTCGCGGCGGCCCTGGTCTTCTGGGGAGCACGCGCCCCTTCGCCGCGCCCCGCACCGGCCAGCGCGCCGCGGTCCGAGGCCCCGCTTCCCCCCGCGCCGCCGGGGGCGCGGACCGTGCGCGGCGTGGTGCTCGGGGTGGGCGGCGCTCCCCTCGCGGGTGCCCGCGTCGAGGCCTGGTCGGTCGGCGTGGACGAAGGGCCGGCCGCGAGCGCGGAGACCGGCGCCGACGGCGGGTACGTGCTTCGGGGCATCGCGCCGCGCCCGCATCGCCTCGTCGCGCGGGCCGCCGGGCACGCGCCGGCCATGGCGCCGCTGGGCGAGGGCCTCGATCGAGCGCCTCCCCTCGCCCTCGCTCCGGGAGCCCTCCTGGCGGGTCAGGTGCTCCAGGGCGACGGTGCCCCCGCGGCCAACGTGGAGCTGACCCTCGTCGGGAGCGGCCTCTGGCCCGCGGAGACCTTGCGCACCGACGCGGACGGGCGCTTTCTGCGGCCGGACGTGCCGCCGGGGGTCTACGCCCTGAGAGCCCGCCGTGACGAGCGCGTCGTCGTACGCACGGGCATCGTCGTGCGCGCGGGGACGCCGACCGAGCTCTCGCTCCGTCTCGGTCCGGGTGCGCGCCTCGAAGGCGTCCTCGTCGACGAGCGGGGCGAGGCCATCGCCGGGGCCGAGCTCTCCCTCGCCGAGGGGGGCCTCTCGCCGCTTCCGCGGCGCGTCGTGACGGACGACGCGGGGCGCTTCGTGGCCTCGGGCCTTCTCCCCGGATCGCAGCGCGTGCAGGTTCGCGCCGCGGGCCACGTGCCGCTCATGGAGGTGCTGACGCTCCAGGCCGGCGAGATCCGCGAGCTCGTCCTGGTGGCTTCACGGGGCGCGGAGGTGGCCGGCGTCGTACGTGACGCCCGCGATCGTCCCGTCGCGGGGGCGCGGGTTCGCTGGGCCGGCGCGGAGCCGCTGCTCGAGCTCGGCCCCGAGCCCGTGGGCGCGCTCGGCGTGACCGCAGAGGTCCCTCCCCTCCCCCTCTTCGGCGTCGTCGCGAGCGAGTCCTGGGCGGCCATCGCGGGAGCGCGGGACGCGGGCGCGGAGACGCGGACCGACGCGGCGGGACGCTTCGTTCTCGAGGGCCTGCCCCCGGGACCGGGAGAGGTGATCGCGGAGGCCCCGGGCTACGCGCCCGCCATCGGCCCGGGCCGGCGCCTTCGCGCGGCGGAGCGCGTGGGCGACGTCGCCCTCGTCCTGAGCCGGGGCGGCGAGGTGAGCGGGCGGGTGCTCGACGCCGCGGGCTTCCCCGCCGATGGCGTGCTCCTCGAGCTCCGCGCGGAGCGTGAGCCGCGGCCCCGCACGCGCTCGGCGAACGACGACGGCACCTTCACGTTCACCGGCGTCCTGGGCCGCACGACGATCACGGCCCGCGCCGCGGCGCTGCCTCCCGCGCGCGAGCGCGTCCTCGTCGCCGAGGGGGAACGGCTCGAGCTCGAGCTCCGCCTGCCGGACGCGCTCGCTTCCCTCGCGGGCCGGGTGCTCGACGCCGAGGGCGATCCCGTGGGCCTCGCGCACGTGGCCCTCGAGGCGGAGGACCCGCGCACGCCCGCCCGGCGCACCGGCGTGAGCGAGGCGGATGGCACCTTCGCCTTCGACGGGCTTCCCGGCGCGCCCTGGCGCGTGCGCGTCGAGGCCCGGGGCTTCCTCGCCGAAGAGCGCCGCGTGACGGAGGCGGACGACGCTCTCGTCGTTCGCCTGGCCCGCCCCGTGGCGCTCCGGATCGCCGTGCGCGATGCCTGGAGCGGCGACGCGCCGCGAACGGGCCGCGTGGTCTTGCGCGGCGACGAAGGAAGCCCCGAGTCCCTGCCGCTCGGTGAGGGCACGGCCGAGGGACCGCTGACCCGCGTGCGCTCCACGACGCTCCGCGCCGGCGCGCGCTACGTGATCGAGGTGGAAGCGCCGCGCCGCCAGCCCGTGGACGCCGTCGTCGTGGCCGGCGACGTCGACGAGGTGCTGCTCACGCTCGAGGCCGCCGGCGTGGTCGAGGGGAGCGTCGTCGACGTGCTCGGCGCGGTCGTCGAAGGCGCGCGCGTGGTCGGGCCCGGCGAGCTCAGCACGACGACGGACGCGAACGGCGCCTTCCGCCTCGAGGGCCTGGCCCCCGGCCAGATCTCCCTCGAGGCCGAGGCCGGGGAGCTCCGCGCAGCCTCGGGGCCGCTCCGCGTGGATCCCGAGGGGCTCACGCCCGGGGTCCGAATCGCGCTCCCCGAGCGCGTCGCGCCCGTGGAGGACGCCGACGCGGAGACCGAGATCGTCAGCGGCGTCGCGATCGCCGTCGAGACCGACGACGCGGGGGTGCGGGTGCGGGCCGTGGTGCCGGGCTCGCAGGCGGCGCGACGCGGCGTGCGGAGCGGGGACCGGCTCCTCCAGGTGGACGGGGAGCCCGTCGTGGTCGCCGCCCAGGCCCGGAGCCTACTGCGCGGGGCCCCGGGCACCGAGGTCGCGCTCCAGATCGCGCGACGCGGGCGCGCCCTGCGCCGGGTGGTTCGGCGCGAGCGCCACGCCGTCCCCTGAGCCGTCCGATGGCCCGCGGCTCCACGCCGCTCACCCGCGCCGCGCGTCGCCTCACGCCGTGACGCTCGCGCTCCGCGCCCCGCGGTCTAGGCTCCGCGCATGGACGCCTTCTACGGCACCCTCCTGGCCATCTTCGCCTTCGACGGCCTGCTCATCGCCGGGCTCGCGGCGCTCTACTACCTCCCGCGCTACCGGGAGCTCCGCCTGAGCGCGCGGCCGGCCATCAAGGTGACGAACGGCGAGCGCGTGCGCGTTGGCGCCCTCATCGGGGCGCTCTCCCTCGCCTTCGTGCTCGTGCCGCTCGGCGCCGCGAAGGCGGCCTTCGTGGACGGAGACGCCGTGGGCGGCGGGCGGGCGGCGCTCGAGGCCCTCGCGATCCTCGTCGTCTACGACTTCGCCTATTACGCCTTCCACCGCACCCTTCACGTGAAGCGGCTGATGCGCTTCGCCCACGGCGTGCACCATCGGGCGCGGAATCCCTCGGCCTTCGAGAGCTTCTACATGCACCCG
>JBCDGX010000415.1:0-5712 GCA_038750805.1 Myxococcota bacterium | reverse complement strand
GCCGCCCGGGCCATCGAGGCGCGCATGCCGGGCACCACGAACCCGCTCCCGGCCAAGCCGCTCTTCCTCCAGGCCTGCCGCCGCTTCCCCGAGCCGGCGCAGCAATGCCTCGTGACCCGCTACGCCGTGAACCACGCCGAGGAGTGCCTGGCCGTCCAGGCCGAGGTGCCCGCGGACGTGCGCGAGGGCCTCGAGCGCCTCCTCTCGGGTCCGTCGGGCTGAGCGCGTCAGCCGCTCGGGAGGAGCCGGCCGATGATGTCGGCGCGCGCGAGCCGCGTCGGGTCGTCGTCGCGCGCGGGGATCTGCTCCTCCGCCGTCCAGCTCTGGTCCGGCTCGAGGCGGAAGCCGCCCGCGTGGCGATGCGGCGGGGCGCCGCCCCAGTCCGTGGGCGAGAGCATGGACCAGTAGAGTTCGCCGCCCTCGCGCTCGTAGAGGTGGTAGATCTTGCCGACGCGCCGCGGGAAGTTGCAGGTCGCCCGGTGCAGATCGAGGTCCCGCTTCGCCTGGTGGAGGACCTCCTCGGCCTGCTCCTGGAGCGCGCGGATCTGCCGGGCGATGACCTCGAGCTTCGAGCTCGCCACGGTCCCGATGAGCTCGTCGGCCTTCTCGATCTCCGCGGCCACGTCGACGAGCCGAATGGCGGGCGACATCGTGCTCATGCCGTAGGGCGAGAGCTTCGCGGGGCCGCGGTAGCTGGTGATCTTCGAGGGGTCGCGCCCCGCCGAGCCCGCGGCGTCGGCGGCGCTCGCGGCGTTCTCCACCGGCTGCGCGGGCGCCTCGGGGCTGCGCTCGGTCCGTTCGGCCATCGCGCAGGAGCTAGAGCGGGTCGGCCGTCGTGTCGAGCGCCCCTGGCGCGCTTCGTTCCCCTTCCTTCCCCTCTGCGCGCCCGCCGTGGCAGGGTCCGACCCGCATGAGCGACGCCCTCGCCTCCGCCTTCGCCGCCCGAGCGACCAAGCGAACCCTCCCCATTCACGCCATCCCCGCGAAGCGGGTCGGCGCCTTCCTGGCCCGCGGCGAAGCCCGCTGGCGCCGCTGGGCCGAAGGCCTCGCCTTCCGCCCGAAGCCCGGGCGCCATCTGCTGGTCCCGGCCGCGGATGGGGCGCCCGAGGCCGTGATCTTGGCCCTCTCCGAGGCGCCCTCGCCCTGGGACACCGCGGCGCTTCCCCGCGCCTTGCCCAAGGGCCGCTACGCCTTCGCCGGCGAGCACGACGACGCCCGCACCGAGAGCCTCGTGCTCGGCTGGGCCCTCGGTGCCTACGAGTTCACCCGCTACCGCTCGCCGCGCTACGGCGGGAGGGCGCTCGTGCTCCCGAAGGGTCCGGGCCGCGCCCGTGCGCTTCGCCTCGCCGAGGCCACCTATTGGGTGCGCGATCTCGTGACCACCCCCGCCGAGGACCTCGGCCCGGCCGAGCTCGAGGAGGCCGCCCGCACCATCGCCAAGCCCCACGGGGCCCGCGTCACGGCCATTCGCGGCGACGACCTGCTCACGAAGAAATACCCGGCGGTGCACGCCGTCGGGCGGGCGGCGACCCGCGCGCCCCGGCTCGTCGACCTCCGCTGGGGCAAGCCGCAGCACCCGAAGATCACGCTCGTCGGCAAGGGCGTGGTCTTCGACAGCGGCGGGCTCGACCTGAAGCCGGCGAGCGGCATGCTGCTCATGAAGAAGGACATGGGCGGCGCGGCCCATGTGCTCGGCCTCGCCCACGCCATCATGGACGCGAAGCTGAAGGTGCGGCTCCGCGTGCTCGTGCCCGCCGTGGAGAACGCCGTGGCCGGGAACGCCTTCCGGCCCCTCGACGTGCTCTCGACCCGGAAGGGCATCACCGTCGAGGTCGGCAACACGGACGCCGAGGGCCGGCTCATCCTCTGCGATGCGCTCGCCGAGGCCGTACGCGAGGAGCCCGAGCTGCTCATCGACTTCGCGACGCTCACCGGCGCGGCCCGCGTCGCCCTCGGTACCGAGGTGCCGGCGCTCTTTTCGAACCGGGACGAGCTCGCGGCCGAGCTCCTCGACGCGGGCACGCGTGAGACGGACCCGCTCTGGCGCATGCCCCTCATCGAGAGCTACGAGCGCCACCTCGAGAGCCGCGTCGCCGACGTCTCGAACGTCGGCGGCGGCCGCTACGGCGGGGCCATCACCGCCGCGCTCTTCCTCCGGCGCTTCGTCGGCGCGGGCACGCCCTGGGCTCACGTGGACCTGAACGCCTACAACATGGACACGCGGCCCGGGCGGCCGAAGGGCGGCGAGGCCATGGGGCTCCGGGCGCTCTACGGCGCGCTCGAGACGCGCTACGGCTGAGCCGGCTCCGCCCGCGCCGGCGTGCCGTCCGGCGAGGGCTCGCCCTCGAGGAGCTCGACGGTCCCCGCGGTGCCGTCCACGCGGAGGCGGGCGCCGTCCGGGATCTCCGTCGCCCCGGCCACGCCGACCACCGCCGGAATTCCGTACTCGCGGGCGACGACGGCGCCGTGGCTCAGGGGGCTCCCGATCTCCGTCACGATGGCGCCGGCGACGCCGAACCACGGAGACCAGCCGATATCCGTCGTCCGCGCGATGAGCACGTCGCCGGCGCTCAGGCGGCGCGCGTCGGCGAGGCGATGGGCCACGACGGCCCGGCCTTCGGCCACGCCGCGGCTCACGGGCATGCCCGCCCAGCACGAACCATCGTTCGGTATGGCGTCCCGCGTCCGGTGGAGCGGCTCCGGGGGCCCCACGCTCACCAGCGGGAAGGCGAGCTCCCAGAGCTCCGGGAGCTGCGCGCGGCGGGCCTCCGCGAGCGCGTGCTCGCCTTCACCCGCCACGACGCGCGCGAGCTCTTCATGCGTGAAGAAGTAGACGAGATCGCCGTCCGGTAGCGCTCCCGTCGCCGCCAGCCGCTCCCCGAGCCGGCGATAGCCGCGCTTCAGGTGGTCCTGGAACGCGATGAGCGCGGACTTGCTGCGCTCCCGAAGCACCACCCCGCGGCGCGCGCGGGGCAGCGCGAAGCGCAGGGTTCGCCGCGCCGAGGGCGCGAGCCCCTCGAGCAGCGCGTCGACCTCGACCGGCGCCTCGTCGCGCGCCTCGCTCGCCTGCCCGGCCACGGCCTGAAGCGTCGGGACCCAGGCCTCCGGGTCGTCCCGCCAGGGCCGGGTCCGGAGCTCGGCCTCGCGGAGGCAGCGATGCCCGTGCCGCATCACGAAGGCGTCCACGGCGCCCGGGGCCTCACGCCGGAGCCACGCGAGCGCCTCGGGGACGCCCGCCGCCGTGAACGACCGAACGTCCGGATGATCGCGAAGCTCCCGGCCCAGGCGGGAGAGCGCGCTGACCGCGTCCGCGCTCTCCACCTCGGGGATGTCCGTGAGCAGCGCGGAGATGAGCGCCAGGTGCTCGTTGGTCGCGACCTCCCCGCGGCCCGCGATCGCGCCGGTCATCACCGCGAGCCAGGTCCCCGACCAGACCGACGCCGCGTAGTGATGCCCGTAGGCCGTCGAGAGCGGCGCCTGCGCCGCATCGAGGGCCGCGTAGAGCGAGGCCGCGCTGCCCTCGTCCGGGAGGGAGAAGCCCGCCACCATGGCCTCGAGCGCCTCGAGCCGCTTGGGCGCGCTCCGAAGGTAGGAGGCGAGGCGCGCGACGTTCGGCGCGCGCCGGAACCACGGCTTCACCGGTCCGAGCTCGGCCTCCGGCACCGGTCGCCCGACGATGGAGAGGTCGACGTCTCGCTTCGTCCCGCCGAGGCACTTGCGCGGGCTCGCGTACACCGCGTCGAGGCGGATGAACATGTGCTGATGGGACGCGAAGAGGTAGCGCGGCGCCTCCGTGATCGCGCCCTGCGCGCCGATGCGCTGCATGTACTCCTGCATGCCGTGGTCCACGGCGCGACCGAAGACGCTGCCGGTGAGCGGCGTGACGGGCCCCGGCATCATCTCGGAGACGTTCCCCGTCGTGTAGACCGCGCCCGGCGCGTCGAGCGCCGTGTCGAGCTCGTTCGGATGCACGCGCGGAAGCGCCGTCACCGGCCGGCCCTGGAGGAACCAGAGCCGCCCCGCGTCGTCCAACGCGAGCTCGATGTCCACGGGCCGCCCGAGCGCGTCCTGAAGCGCGCGCGCGCCCTCGAGGAGCGCGCGCTCGGCAGCGTCGGGCAAGCCCGGCCCCTCGAGGCGTCGGCCACGCCGGTCGTAGACGCTCCGCACGCCGGAGGCTTCGCCGCTCACGAGCGCCTCGCCGAGCCCCTCCACGACGTCGAGCACCCAGCGGCCACGGTAGCCGCTCACGGGATCGGCGGTGAAAAGCACGCCGGCCCACGCCGCCGGCACCATGCGCTGCACCACCACGGCGACCTCGGTGCCCGTGCCCGCCGCCTGCCCGGTCACGTAGGCCTCCACGCGTTCGCCGGCGGCTGAGGCCACGCATTCCCAGACGGCCTCGACCACCGCGTCCCGGCCTACGCGGTCGAGGTGCGTGACGTACTGGCCGGCGAAGGAGTGGGCCTCGCCGTCCTCGCCGACAGCCGAGGAGCGCACGGCCCAGCGCCCCTCGCGCACGCGGTCCCCGAGGCGCGCGTGGAGGTCGTCGCCGGCGCGGAGCCCCGTCAGCACGAAGCCCTCCGGCACCGGGAGGCCGAGCTCGATCAGCCGGCAGAGCCCCCGCGCCTTGCCTCCGCACGCCGGCGCGTGGGCCTCGCTCAGCGGAAGGAGCTCAGCCACGCGGACTCCAGCCGAACTCGCAGATGCCCACGGCGGGCTGCCCGCCGAGCTCGAAGCGCGCGATGGCCTCGTGGATCGTGTACTCGCCGGGCCCCAGGTCGAAGCGGAAGACCTCGTCGGTCGCGACCGGCACGCGATGGCGCGTGCCGTCCCTCAGCCGGAGGTCGAGCGTGAAGGCGGGCGGGATCTCCCCGGCGGCGCCGACGGCGTCCATGGGCGTCGCCTCCGCGAGGGTCATGGGCGCGCCGTCCATCCAGAACCCGGCCGTGAGCGGTCCGACGAAGTCGTAGAGCACGTGCGCCATGGTGAAGCCCACGCCGTCCTCGCGGATGCCCGAGAACCACACGTGGCGTCGCCACGAGCGCCAGTCGCGCCGACCGAAGCTGTGGTCGCGCATGCTCACGACGTCGATCTCTCGGGTGTCCGCGCCGAGGCGGACCGTGCCCCGGAGGCGCCCGGTCTGCTCGTAGTGCACGACGCGGATCTCGCCGAGCTGCTCGAAGAAGCGCCGGGTCCAGGGCTCCCGGGCGAGCGCCGCGGCCGTGGCCTTCGCCGCGACGCCGTCCGTGAAGTCGACGACCGGCGAGCGCCCCTCGAAGACGAGATCGAGCGCCGCGTCATGGGTCGTCTCGCCCTGCACGAGCGGCCCTTCGTAGGAGACGCGGAGCCGCTTGCCCGCTTCGAGCACGTCCCAGCGGGCGCCCCCGGCGGCCCAACCCTCGCCCCGCGCGTGGAGCGCCTCCGGCACGTGCGCGATTGCCTGCCCGGGAAGCCGAAGCGAGGTCCACACCTCGCAGGGGCGCCCCGTGCGCACGCCGAGGCGGCACGCGAGCGCGAAGCCGTCCGGGCCGCGCCCGTAGAGGTAGACGCTGTCGTTGTAGAGGGGCGTCTCCGGCTCGAGGTGCAGGCGCTCGAGCGCGTGGAGCGGGGTCGCGTGGCGGTTTAGACCAAGCCTGGCACTGCCAATTCGGCCTCAAGAAGGCTGATCAAATATTGGGAAGGCTTGTAATGCTCGATGAGAATTTCTGTTTG